>JAEWSV010000397.1 GCA_023398155.1 Spirochaetota bacterium | reverse complement strand
GGCGGTCATGGGCGACTGGTGCACCCAGGACGTCGTGATAGATCCCACCCAGGTGGGACCCTTCGTCGGACGCGTGCTCGTAGCCGCTGGTTGGAAACCTGGCTTCTCGTCGGATTACGACGCAGTGCTCCTCGCGGAACGCTTCCAAGCGGATAAGGTGGTTAACCTATCCAACATCGCCAAGGTGTATACCGACGATCCCAAGAAAAACCCCGACGCGAAACCCATAGACGCCATCTCCTGGGCGGACTTCCGCGCGATGGTCGGCGAGGAGTGGACGCCGGGGAAGAACGTCCCCTTCGACCCGGTGGCGAGCCGCCATGCGGCCAAGATCGGCATCAAGGTGGTCTGCGCCGCCGGCCGGGACCTGGACAACCTGCGCGCGCTGCTGCGCGGGGAAGCCTTCGTGGGAACGATCATAGGCTAAAAGGGGCGGCCGCTGCCGCTCGTTTCGGCCGCTGCCGCGCTCAGGCCGGCACGGGTCTTCCGACCGACTCCGGCCTTCCGTATCAGAAGGTATACTCGAATCCGAAGCGGAAGGCTCCGGTGCTCTTCGCCGCGTCGCGCTCGATCTCGTTGTCGAGCACGGGTGCTACCGTACAGCCCTCCCATCGCAAGCGCCAGAGCAGGGGCTTGAGGATCGGGAGCCGGAACCCGATGCCCACGCCGGCGCTGCCGATCCACCAGTCCGCCGACTCCCGAGTCCTCGTGCGGAACGAGGCGTCGGCGTCGAAACGGACCCAGCTCGAAGGGCGGATGACGGCGTCGAGGGTCAGGTTCATGAGGTCGAGCGGTATCGCCTCCGGCCCGAACTCCTCGACCTCCCCGTCCGGGAATTCCCAGGCGGCCGTCAAGGTCCATTGCGGCGCATAGGTTTTCTCACCCAAGCCTTCCCCGACTCCGCCGAAGGTCACCGCGATCGCGGGGATGGAATCGATCCGGTTACCCGAGCCGTCTTCGCGTCTCCAATCCCATCGGAAACCGAGTCCGAAGAGGCGATCCGAGAAGAAGCCGATATCGACCGCCATGGTCGTCGTCCGGTCGGAGGCGCCGGTCAAGTCCTCGTCTCCCGCCTTGAGCCGGCCGCGGATCCAGAATCCGCCGCCGCTCATGGGCAAGGCGCCTTCGGCCCGCGCTTCCCAAACCGAATTGAGTTCGGCTCTCTCGGTGCCGCCGTCCATGAGGGCGATCCCGTAGGGAATGAGGTAGCCGATCGACAGGTAATCGCGCGGCTCATGGGCGACCGCCCAGGTCGCGAACCGGACTACGGGAGTCCGCTTCCTGAGTTCCGCGGCGATGGCCCGGACCGAGGTATCGAGGCTCTCGTCGAGGGCATCGATGCGGTCGAGGACGAGATCGGCCCGCGTTTTCGGGTACGACATATCGACGCCCAGAGCCGCCGTCCGCTCGTTCACGATGCCGCGGCGGCGTTCCAGCGACTCCAGGGCGTCTTCGCCGCGTTCTCGGGACAGACGAAGGAGACGCGTCTCGTACGAGCGCGGCGCGGCGGCGAGGGGATGGAGCGCGTCGGCGGTCTCCTCGATGTTCTCCAGTTCAGCCTCGACCGAATCCAGGAGATCGAGGACGTTCCGCGCCTCCGCATCCATGGCCAACCGTTCCTGCACGGCGCGGATCCGGGCGATGCCGTCAGCGCACGCGGCTTTCGCGGCCGCGATGAGGGCCTTGAGTTCCGGCGCCTTCCGGTTCCCGACGGACGAGAAAAAGATCGCGTCCTCTATAGGCTCCAAATAGCGCATGGTTTCTACGGACTTGGACTCCGCCCGCCGATAGGCCGACTCGGCCGGGCCGAGTTCTCCGTTCGATTCGGCGGTCCCCCCGGCTTCTTGGAGAGCGCGGATCGCGAGGAGCGCTTCTTCAGCTTCGTCCAACAGGGCGCCGACCGTTGTGGAATAGCGGCCGAGGTACAAGGCCTCGGCGAGGCTCTCATCCACCCGGATGGTCGCGGCGGCCGTCCATTTTCCCTCCGCGTCCTTGGCCGACTCGATCGATTCGAACCAGCCGTTCTTGAACGCTTCGGGCACGAATAGATCGCGGTAAACGGCGTCCCGCCGCATCTCCTTAAAGACGACGTTATTGGCCGCGTCGAGCCGGGCGGCGTCCTCGGCCTCCGCCTGGCTTTCGCCGGCGCCCGCGCCGGCGGCGACGAAGAAGCCCGACGCGGCGCCGGGGCTTTCCGACTGGGCGGCCAGGGGCACGGAGAGGAGCGTTATGAGGAAGAACGCGGGCAAGAATGATTTCGCGGATATGCAATGTTCGACAAACATGTCTATATTTATACCGCGAATGGGCGCCCGCCGCTACGCGCGCTCATCAAGAAAGGAGGCCGGCGCGTATGCGAGCGATGGACCGGACGGTGGTAGTCCTCGGAGCGAGCGACGATGTCGAACGATACTCGTTCAAGGCTACCCAGAAGCTTCTGGAGCAGGGTTTCAAGGCGGTACCGGTGAATCCGCGGCTGCGCGAGCTCCTCGGCGTTCCCGCGCGGAGCCGGCTCTCCGAGGTGGAGGGGCCCGTCGACACGCTGACGATCTACCTTTCGCCCCAACGATCGACGCCCCTCGCCGACGAGATCGTGGCCCTCGCCCCGCGCCGCGTCGTGCTCAACCCGGGGGCGGAAAACCCCGCGCTGGAGAGCAGGCTGGACGAGGCGGGCACGCCCTGGATGCACGCCTGCACCCTCGTCCTCCTCGCGACCGGCCGCTTCTAGCAGGCTGTTGAAATAGTAACCGACTATTTCAACAACCTGCTGGATCACCCCTTTTCGAAGGCGAAGGCGTAGAGGCGGTCCAGGATGGCCGCCAGCTTGTTGCCGTACTCCTTGTCGGCGGCCCAGCTCCCCGCCAAGCCGTGCACCGTCGGGGCGGTCCCGTACTTGATCCAGCGGTAACGCGGGTCTACGAGCTCGCCGTTCAATTCATCGCTTGAGGCATAACCCTTGAGGTGCTGGACGTGGGCGCGGACGCCGATGCGCGCTGAGGGAAAACGCTCTCCCGGTTTTCCCGGACCGATGGAACCCAAACCGCAGAAATTGTTCATGTCGCGCGTCACGAGGTTGCCGAAGCGGAGGAAGCCCGTCTCCAGGCACATCTGCGCGAACGCGACGTCGTGCGCCACGCCCTCGAAGGCGGCTTCTTCCACGTACAGGGCGGCGAGGCCGCGCGCGTCAGCGGGATCGGCCGCGGGGTTCGCGGCGATAAGGAAAGCGGCGAGACGGGAAGCGTCAACCGCCCCTTTCCCCATGATCCGCTCGGGAACGGCAGGACGCGGCGGCCGTTCGACCGGCGGCCGTTCGGCCGCCGGCCGTTCGGCCGCCGCCTCGCTCGGCGAAGGACGGGAGGGTGGAGCCCCCGCGCAGGAGACGATCGAGGCGAGCAGCGCGAAGCCGATCATCGCCGGAAGGATACGGAATGGCGAAAGTCTGGTCCACATGTTCAAATAATCGGAAAAAATGCGGTCCGCCTTGAAGCGTCCGCCTCGCCGCGACCGTAAGCGGTGCATGGA
>JAEWSV010000380.1 GCA_023398155.1 Spirochaetota bacterium | reverse complement strand
TCCAGGACCTGTCCTCGGCCCGTTTCTTCGCGTCCGTCGTTATCTTGGTCCTCTGAAGGCCCAGGTTGTTTTTGATCGCGAGTTCCACGGCTTTCTCCGTGGTCAGCGTGGTCTCCGCCGAGAGCCCGGCCGCGGAGAGCGCGCCGAGCGCAAGGACGAAGATTAGGCGTTTCTTCTGCATGGATCCTCCGGTATCTGCTTCTCGGCCGCAAAGGTACGCCGCAAGGCCGACTCCGCTCCATAAACGCCGGATGAAGCCTCGATAATTTCTTGTTATATGCGGGTGTTTGAGCCCTTCCGGCCGTTGCCGCCGCGGCGAAGGCATGCGTATACTCCGAATCGAGGGATACGTGCGATGAAAGCGAAAGTCCTCATCGTCGAGGACATGAAGGAACTTGCCGATCTCGTGTCGCTCTACCTTTCAAAGGAAGGGCTCGAGGTCCGCGCGGTCGAGAGCGCGGAAGCCGCGCTCGAGGTCGTCTCCTCCTGGGCTCCTGAGCTCATCGTCCTGGATATCAACCTTCCCGGCATGGACGGTTTCGAATTCCTGAACCTGTACCGGAAGGCGCACTCCTCCCCCGTGCTCATCGTCTCCGCCCGCGACGCGGATGAGGACATCATTTCGGGCCTGGGCTACGGCGCCGACGAGTTCGTCACCAAGCCCTTTTCTCCTCGGGTGCTCGTCGCGCGCGTACGCGCGATGCTCAGGAGGGCCCAGGGAGAAAGCGGCGAGCGCGAGAGCGGCGCCAAGACCAGCTTCGGTCCTTTCGTGCTGGACCGGGATGCCTGTATACTTAAAAAGGGCGAAGAGCGGATCGCCCTTTCCGCAAAAGAATACGGCGTGCTCGCCTTCCTCGCCGTCAATCTCGGGAAACCCCAGAGCCCGGAAGCGATTTACGCTGCCGTATGGAAAAACGCGTTCGGAGATCTCACCGCGGTGGCGGTCTACATTCAACGCCTGAGGAAAAAGATGGAAGCCGACCCGGCCTGTCCTGAGTACCTGGAGACGGTTCACGGGATGGGGTACCGGTTGAACCAGGCGTCGGGGGAGGCTCCGGCGTGAAGATTCGGACGCAATTTTTCTTCCTGGTCGTCGGTATCGTCGTCGTCCCCATCGTGACCCTGCTGGGCATCTTCGGTATCCAGCGATCGATGGAAAAGGAGACCTATTCGGTTCCCGATTACGAAGAGATAGCCAAGTCGTCGGGCGGCATGCTCGAAAGAGCGGAATGGGAAAAGCTCGCCGACTTCATCGCGAGGCGCAAGAGCGACCTCGATTTCATCGTCCTCGGCAAGGATAACCGCGTCATCTACTCCACGACGGCCGATATCGCCACCGGTACCGAGGTGGACGAAGGCCGTCTCCTCGAGACGATTCGGGCGACGAGCGGACGATACGGCTACCTCTTCGATTCGCCGGTGAACTTCCACGACAAGGAACCCCTGGTCCTCATGCGCCTGGACCGACAAAAAAACGGCGGCCCTCCCTCACCCGTCGTCCGCTTCTTCAGTCTCCTCCTCTACGTACTGGCGGCCATGTTCGTATTCTCGGCCGCCATGTCCGTGCTCATCGCGCGCTCGATCTATCGCTCGGTGACGGTGCTGGAGGCGGGCACGCGCCGCATCGCCGAGGGCGAACTCGACGTGGCCGTGGACGCGAAGGGCAGCAATGAGATCACGTCCCTTACCGCCTCGCTCAACCGGATGCGGTTGGCGCTCAAAGACGAGGAGAGCCGGCGGGCCCGCTTCATCATGGGAGTGAGCCACGATCTCAAGACCCCCCTCGCCCTCATCAAGGGATACGCCGAAGCCATCGGCGACGGCATGGCCGGGGACCCGGAATCCCTGGAAAAATCGGTGGGAATAATCGGCTCCAAGGTGGATCAACTCGAGGGTATGATCGACGACCTCATCGGCTTCGTGAAAGTGGATACCGGGGAATGGAGGCGGAAACTGGAAACCGTTCCGCTGGCCACCTTCCTGGCCGCCTACGGTAAGCGGGTGAGCGCCGACGCCGAACTTCTGGACCGAAGGGTGGAATGCCGCATCGATCTTCCCGCCGATCTTGCGATTCCGATGGACGAACGGTTGGCCCTTCGGGCACTTGAGAACCTCGTGAATAACGCCCTTCGATACACTTCGTCGGGAGGACTCGTCAGGCTCTCGGCCCGCCTGGAAGGCGGCGAGGTTCTCGTAGAGATCGCGGACGACGGCCCGGGGATGGAGAAAGGGGACCTCGATCGAATATTCGATCCCTTCTACCGGGGTACTTCCTCTCGGCGCGAGCAGGGGATGGGACTCGGCCTTTCGGTGGTGAAGGGCGTCGTGGAATCCCATGGATGGCGCATCGCCGTGACCTCCGTGAAGGGCTCGGGCAGCGTATTTACGCTCGCTATTCCGTTGGCCGATCATGCGAGGAACGATGCGCCGCTCGCGCCCCGCCGTCTTGACAGAACTCCCCGCTAATCGGATGATGGCAGGCAAGGCCGAGACGGAGACGAGTAGGCCGGACACCCCGCTAGAAGAGAAGCGACGTCGCGGCAACGGCCGCGGCTGAGAGCGTCGCCGACGGAAGGACCGGACGAAAACCACTCCCGAGCCGCCCGGAGGAACGTGAAAAGCGCTTCGCGCTTTTTCTGAAGAACGCTGGCGCGTTCTTCTGCCTGCGACCGCACGAGGATCGAAGGCACGCAACTATTCCGGGACGTATGCCGACGATACCGGCGATGAGCGCGCGCCCCGTCATGGGGTAGCGAAGCAGGGTGGAACCGCGGGACGCGGGCTTTCTCCGTTGGAGGGCCTTCGCGCTTCCCGTCCCCGCGCAAGAATCGGCGAGAAGACGATACGGCCGGCGGCCGTGATCGACTTCCGCGTTCGGCGCAGAGGACGGCGAGCGCGAAGGCCTTTTTATTATTGTCATCTATGGACCGCCGGCATACCGAGCGGAGAGAAGGAGCGACGTATGGCAGATAGCAAGAAAGAAGAGGAAGCGGCACTGGTAGCGAAAATCAGGCATTCGGCGAGCCACGTCATGGCCGAGGCTGTCGGACGCGTTTTCCCCGGCGTGAAGTTCGGTATCGGGCCCGCCATCGACAACGGCTTCTACTACGACTTCGACCTGCCCCGGCCGGTGGATCCGGCCGTCGATTTTCCCGCGATAGAGAAAGAAATGCGGCGGATCATAGCGGGAAACGCAGTTTTCACCCGCCGCGAGGTATCCAAGGAAGAGGCGCGGAAGCTCTTCGCCGACCAGCCGTACAAGCTGGAGCTAATCGACGCCCTGGAGGACGGGACCATCAGCATCTACGACCAGGGCTCGTGGATGGACCTCTGCCGGGGCCCCCACGTGGAGTCCACCCGGGCGATCAAGACCGATTCGTTCAAGCTCATGAGCGCCGCAGGCGCCTACTGGAAGGGCGACGAGAAGCGGCCCATGCTCACCCGGCTTTACGCGGCCTGCTTCGAGAAGGGAGCCGAGCTGGAGGCCTACCTCAAGATGCTGGAAGAGGCGGAGAAGCGCGACCACCGCAAGCTCGGCCGCGAGCTCGACCTTTTCCACCTGGACGACGAAAACCCGGGCCAGGTGTTCTGGCACGACAAGGGCTGGACCATCTACCGGACCATCGAGGACTACGTCCGCCGCAAGATCCGGGCCAACGGCTATATCGAGGTGAAGACTCCCTCGGTCATGCCGCGGTCGCTCTGGGAGCGCTCGGGCCACTGGGCCAAGTACCAGGCGAACATGTTCATCACCGAGAGCGAGAAGCGGCAGTTCGCCCTCAAACCGATGAACTGCCCCGGCCACATAGAAATCTTCAAGCAGGGCACCAAGAGCTACCGCGACCTGCCGCTCCGCATGGCCGAGTTCGGCTCCTGCACCCGGAACGAAGCCTCCGGCGCCCTCCACGGCATCATGCGCGTCCGCGGGTTCGTCCAGGACGACGCGCACATCTTCTGCACCGAGGCCCAGATCGGCAGCGAGGTGACGGAGTTCGTGCGCCTGCTCAAGGAGATCTACGCCGACTTCGGCTTCGGCGAGGATAAGATCATCGTCAAGTTCTCCACCCGCCCCGAACTCCGGGTAGGCGACGACGCGACTTGGGACCGCG
>JAEWSV010000271.1 GCA_023398155.1 Spirochaetota bacterium | reverse complement strand
CGCTCATCGCCTTCGCTCAGCCGAAGAAACCCGCCGACAGCGCGATCAGGTACTGGCCGACGAAATAGAAGGCCGGCGCCCAGAACATCGGAAATTTCTTGTCCACGAACTGATAAATCGCGAGCTGGGTGTCGCCGAGCAGGAAGAGGGACGTGCCCGCGGTCAGCATGGCGGCCTGGACCGTCGTAAAGTCGGGCGAGAAGAAGGCCGCGAAGGCGCGCGAGATGCAGAAGAGGAACACGAGCCCGTAGATCGCCACCGGGATCAGGAGCTTACCGAGGCCTTTTCCGAGGACCTTCATGAAAAAGACGAAATAGGCGATGAGGACGGGGACGATATAGAGGTCCTGGAGGTGGAAACCCGCGGAGACGATGAGCGTGACGGAATAGGTGAGGATGGCGATGAAGAAGAGGATCATGCCTTTCAGGAAGGCGGAATGGTCGTTCCGGTCGACGAGGAGGACGTCTCCCCAGAAGGAGACGATGAGGCCCGTCGCGATCGGCACCGTGAAAGCGGCCCGCGCTCCCTCGGTGAAGAGGCTGAGAAGCGCGGTCAGGATGACGATGAAGGTCGAGAGCGGCTGGAAAATGGCCGCGAGCTTGTCGTTCTTGGCCCGCGCGTAGATGTCCATGGCCACGGAACCGAGGAAGAAGGGGAGGGTGATGAAGATGAAGGGCATACTTTAATCGCTCCTTTCTGATGGATATCGGATATAATACGCGAGTTTTCGGAATCGATCCGCTATAATTTTTTGCGATCGAAAAAGGGGTGTGGACATGCACGTTTTCCGACGCTCGGTGGCCCTCTTCGTGGCGCTCTCGTTCACGATCGGCGCGCTTTTCGCCGCGAGTTCCTACACGGGCAAAGAAGGACCCCTCGAGTTGGATGACTTCCTCCTCTTGGAAAGCGAACGGGCGGAGCGGGGCCACCTGGACCTATCGGAAACCACGAACGGCGTCAAACGGTATTCCAAGGGGTACCTCCCCGCCGACCTGGACGTCTCGCCGAAGATGTATACCTTCAAGACGACCTTCCGAATCAATCCTCCCCTCAAGGACGACGACCTCTCCCTCTACATGGGGCTGGCCGAATATCCCTTCCGCATATATCTCAACGGAGTCGAGATTTTCATGAAGGGGCGGTATCGGGACGGGAATTACAATTCCAGCCTCCGCGCCGTCCAATCCTTGTACCTCTCCCCGGATATCCTCAGGTACGGGACGCAAGAAAACGAGTTGGTGCTGGAGATATACCCGCAGTACGAAACCTGGGGGCTCGATCGTCTCTTCATCGACCATAGCGCCGACGTCGCGCGCGCGGTGTTCTTCCGGAATTTCGTGGGGATCAACGCCATCCAAGGCGGTTTCTTCCTCGCCCTGACCCTCGGGCTCTATTTCTTGGGCCTCTTCTTCGCGGAGCGGCGGAAGGAGGTCAAGTACCTCATATTCTGCTTCATTTGCGCGACCTTCTGCATGGCTTACTTCAGCGTCGTCACCCATTTCGAATCGAACGACGAGGTCTTCATGGAAGCCCTTTCCAAGGGCGGGATCGTACTCATGTCGGCCGCTTTGCTCATGTTCTGCTGCGAGTTCACCGGTGTCCTCAACGAGAAGCGCATCTTCCCCCTCGTGATGCTCGGTCTGGGAATCATCGCGGCCGCCTCCGTCCTCGTGCAGGGCTCGAAGGAGGATATACTCCGGTGGTTCGGCTACTCGATGAACTTCATCATCGTCCCCCAGTTAATCTTGGATATCGGGATCCTGATCTACGCCCTCATCAGGAATAAGAACCTCTACGTCATTTTCCTCCTGTCTTCGTTTCCCGTGATCATCGCTACGGCGATCCACGACGTCATCTACCTGAACGCGGCGGTCATACCATACGCTTGGTTCACCGCCTACGGATACTTCGCCGTGGTGATCGCGATCTTCAGCATGCTCGCGTTGGAGCAGGCGAACCTCTATCACCATTCCCTCCAGCAGACGGCGGACCTCATCATCGACCAAAGCCGCATCGCGGCGCTCAACGAAGAGCTCGTCCGCCAGAAGGACTCCTTCTTCCGGTTCGTTCCGACCCAGTTCCTCCAGCTGCTCGGCCGCGACTCCGCCGTCGATATCCAGCTCGGCGACAGCTCGCTGCGCTTCCTTTCCATTCTTTTCTCCGATATCCGCCAATTCACGGCCCTCTCGGAAGGGATGCTTCCCGGGGAGAACTTCGAATTCCTCAACAGCTACCTCTTCCGGATGGAGAAGGCGATCCAACGCAACCAAGGATTCGTAGACAAATACATCGGCGACGCCATTATGGCGCTCTTCGCCTCCAGCGACGGGAAGGAGCCCTCCGGCAAGTCGTTCACCGCGGATGCCGCCATGATCGCCGCCATCGAGATGCGGCGGGAGCTCGACGGATTCAATCGCTACCTGGCCGAGCAAGGCTTCCCGCCCATCGAGATCGGAGTGGGAGTGAACACCGGTGAGGTGATGCTCGGAACCGTCGGAAGCGAGAGCCGCCTGGATACGACCGTCATCGGAGACTCGGTCAACCTTTCTTCCCGGCTTGAAAACCTGACGAAATTCTACCGGAGTTCCACCCTCGTTTCGGAGCAGACCGTCCACTCGCTCGTCCGGCCGGAACGCTTCGCCTTCCGCATGGTCGATCACGTCGTGGTGCCGGGGCGGGTGAAACCGCTCATGATCTACGAGCTCCTGGACCTGGAGAATCCGGGGGACGCCGTCAAGCGGGAGTACGGCGACCAGTTCGACCTCGCCATCTCCCTCTACCTCGCGCGGAGTTTCAACGAGGCGCTCGCCATCTTCTCTTCCCTCCAGACGCGCAACGAAGGCGATTTCCTGCCGCGGCTCTTCGCCGAGCGCTGCACCGCGTATCTCAAGGCGCCGCCCGAGGACAGCTGGGACGGCGTATTCCGCATCCGCAAGAAGGACTTCGCCACCGATTGAATCGGGGTAGACCGAGCTAAGGAGTTCCCATGCCGGAGCGATCGTTCTTCCTGAGCGATCTCCATATCGGAGACGGTTCAGCGACTTGCCTCTATCAGAGCCGGTACCACGAGGCGGACCTGCGGGTAATCCTCCGGTACCTATACGGCCGCAGGCGCGATATCCGAGACCTCGTGCTCCTCGGCGACATCTTCGATCCGCTCGCCGTCCCGCCCGGACGCCGACCGTTCACTGTCGCGGAGGCCATAGCGGCCAATCCCGGCGTCTTTGAAGAACGGAAGGACGGCGGCGATTTCATCACCCTCTTCGGTTCGATGCGGGGAAACGTCGTCTTTATCAACGGAAACCACGATCAGTTCGTATCGGTGGACGCGATCAACGCCGTTCTGGAAGGGCGGTGCGGGCGGCGCCTCGCGGGCGATGCCGATCCCGTGGCCAACGCCGTTTTCCGGTCCGGTAACATCCTCGCCGAGCACGGACACGCCCATTCCCTCCTGTTCAGGCCCGCCTCCCATCGCACGATGGGCGATCCGCCCTTCGGATCGTACGTCTCCCGTCTCCTCGCGGAAATCTGCGAGCGGAAACTCGCCGAAACGGGTAAATCCTGCGCGAGCGAACTTGAGGGAGCCGGAGAACCCGTGCTCAGCTTCGCCTCGACGGTCTTCGCGGCGAAGGAACTCATGGAACTGGCGCTCAATAAGGAGGAGCTCGCCGAAGCCCTCCTCGACCAATTCCTCTTCTTCGCGGGGATGGAGCGGAAACGGACGTCTTTCGCGCTCGAAGACGGTTCGATACGATCGGCCTCCTCGATTCCGGGAGACCATCTCGATCTGTGGCGGCGGGCGGGGGAGGATCTCGCCTATCTCGTCGCGGACGCGACGAACTCGCTACAGCGGGCGGCTGAGGAACATATCGCGGCCGAAGCGCCGATCGTGATCATGGGCCATACCCACGGCCCCCTTTTGGTCGCCGACCACTATCCGCGGGAAGGCGTATACGCCAACACCGGCTTCGGATGCCCGGACCTCGCGGAACGCGCGTCGGGGAAGAAACAGCCGACCTTCGTGGAGGTGGAGCATCGCCGGGATAGGGAAGTCGTCCTGCTCAAGGGCGTGGGCGCGGACGGTTCCGTCGTTACCTTGAATCGCCTGGAATATGCGGGCCGGCGTCGATAGTAACGGCCTCGCGACCGCGGTCGAATCATCCCTTCCGCCGCGGTTGGCGGAGGCCAAGGCCATCCGCGGTTTCGAGCGCGCCTTCCGTCTCCACTTCCATCCCGAATGGTCCGTAGCCCTGGTCCATCGGGGCACGAGCCGAGCCCGGATCGGCTCCGCGTGGTATGAAGTTTCCGCGGGCGACATCGTGCGGATTCCGCCCTTCCTCCCCCATGTTTGCAATCCGGACCGGAAGGGGCATTGGTCATACGATCTGCTGTTGGTGGAGGACGGCGAAGCGGCCGCCGCCCCCGCGTCCCGGCCTTCTGAAGCGGCGGTGGTTGCCCGCGCCTGCGCGGACTGCCGCGCGCTCTTCAGGGAGGCCCTGTCCCTCCGGAACGCCCGCCCTCTCCTCGACCATCTCGCCCTGCACGAAGGCTCCTCGCGCCCTGGCCGGATTTCCGTGCCCAAGCCCGCGATCGCTGCCGCGGCGGCGCGGCTCGCGGGCGATTTGCGGCGTACCCCGCATCTGGAGGATCTCGCCCGGCCCCTCGGCTTGGACGCGGCGGCTTTCATCCGCTCGTTCAGGCGGGAATACGGGATGCCGCCCCACGCGTGGGTACTCTGTCTCAGGATATCCTTTGCCAAGGGACTCCTAGCCGCGGGATACTCGCTCGCGTACGCGGCCCTTGAGGCGGGATTCTCCGACCAAAGCCACCTTTCGCGACACTTCGTCCGCCTCGTGGGCACGACGCCCGCGGCCTGGGCGCGCGCGAACGGTTCATCGTCTCGCGGATCCGTCTCCCCGGGATTCGGTTAGTCCGGCACGCTCCAATCGATCTTTTCTCCGATCCGGGCGGCGAGGCCGCTGACGCTCTCGTCGGTATGGAACAAGATGCCGGCGTCCTCCACCGTGATGCCCGCGCCCGTCCGTCGATAGAAGCGCGCGGAGTGGTGCGCCGCCGTGGTCGCGAAAGCGTTGCCGCCCGCCGCGTCTTCGGTGTGCACCGTACCGTTGCAGGAGCAGATATAAGCATTCGCGTCGTCCGCCCACACGCAGAAAGAGGTCCCGCGCACGCCGGCGACCGCGGTCTGGGTCCTGATCCTGAACGAATCGTTGCCCGCCACGGTCTGGAGCTTACGGAGCACCGACGTGACGCCGCCCTGCGCCAGGTCGATATCCACGACGGCTTTAGAAAAGTCGATCGTGGCTCGCGCGTTTTGGGTGACCCGCACGGCGTTCTTCCCGGCGAAGGTGAACTCGCACGAAGCGGCGGGACCGGTCACCACGGTGACGATCGATCGGAGCTTCTGCCCTATTTCGGCCTCCCGACCGTCGATCTGCACCGAGCCTTCGAGGTACACGACCTCTCCGACGACGGGGTTTCCCGCGGATACCGGACGCGTCACGTCCTGTTGGGCCGCGGAGGTAAAAGTAAGGAACGCGAGGGTTCCAAAAAGAACAATCGGAATGATTCTCATATCAAGAATCTATCGCTCTTGGGCGTCGGCGTCCACGTAATCGCGATCGGGCGTATCGGGACGCCTAAGGCAACGATCGTCCAATCTATGGAGGTAGATCGCCGGTTCCTCGTAGGGGTGGGCCGACCGTACCGCCGCGAGGACCGCGTCCGCGGCTTCCTCGGCAACGACGCATTCCAACCGGGTCTCCGCCACGCGTTCGTCGTCGCCGACCGTACCGATGGCCGGATCGGCTCCCCGCAGCGGCCGGAAGCGCCCTTCGCCCCGGGAGACGAAGGCGCAGCGGTCGTAATCGCCGAGGCGGCCGGCGCCCGCGGCGAAGACGGCCTCGAGCAGCCGCTCTTCGTATCCGACCGGCACGAAGACCACGAGCGCGTATAAAGCGCTTTCCCGACCGGTAGCGCCGCCCCCCGTCATCGGCCGCCTCCCCGCACGAGCGGCCTCAGCAGTCCTTCCTGCCCGTTCTCCTTGATCGAATAGAGCGCCGCGAGTTGCTCGCCGAGCTCACCGTCAGGCCACCCTTGATGGGCGAACCAGACTACGTAGGCTTCGGGCAAGTCGATGAGGAGCCTCCCCGCGTATTTCCCGAAGGGCATCCGCGCGTTCGCGAGCTTGATGAGGAATTCACCATCATTCACGGGGCGAGGATACGCCAGCCGGCGGGCCCGTGGGAAGTGACCGCGGCCGCCGGCATCGCGCCCTTCTTCATGATCCGGAACTTCACGGAGAGGAGGGCGGGAACGATCACGAGCGTCATCACGGTAGCGAAGGTGAGGCCGTATATCATGGCCCAGGCGAAGGCCTTCCAGAACTCGGACTGCTCGGACCCGACCTGGATGGTGAAGGTATGGATGTCGAAGGCTACGCCGAGGGCCATGGGGATCATGCCGAGGACCGTGGTGACGGCGGTGAGGAAGATCGGCCGGAGCCGGGTCCTGCCCGACTGGACGATGGCATCCTTCCAGGCGATCCCGTCCTTTATCAGGACGTTCGTATAGTCCACGAGGATGATGCAGTTGTTGACCACCACTCCCGCCAGGGAGATGCACCCGATGCCCGACATGATGACGACGAAGACTTGGCCGGTGAGGGCGTAGCCCCAGAAGACCCCTCCGAGCGCCAGGATGACCGCGCTCAGGATGATAGCCGGGTCCACGAGGGAGTTGAACTGCACCAGGAGGATGATCGCGATGAGGAAGAGCGCGATGATGAAGGCCTGGATCAAGAAGTCCGTGGACTCCTGCTGGACCTCGACTCCCTCGCCCGTCTCGATCCGGTAGCCGGGAGGCAGCGCGAGGCCGTCGACGGCAGCCTTGATTTGGGCGCCCGTCTCCGCCTTTGTCTGTACGTCGTCCTGGTAGTCGGCGTAGACCTCGACGGTGCGCCGTAAGGCCTGCCGCTTGATGACGGCTACGGAGGACTTGGTGGAAATGTCGGCGACCGAGGCGAGGGGTACCCGGACGCCCTCGTCGCCCGCGACGAGCAGGTTCCGCAGCTGTTCGATGGTGTTCCGCTCTCCCTCCGCGTACCGGACCACGATGTCGTATTCCTCGCTCCCGTCGCGGTAGGTTCCCGCGGTGGAGCCGTTGAAGGCGTTACGCACCGTCTCCGCGATCCCCGCGGTGGAAACGCCGAGGTAGGCCGCTTTCTTACGGTCCACGTCTATCGAAATCTCCGGCTTGGCGGGTTCGTAGTCGCTCGTTATACCCTTGAGCTCGGGCCTCCGCTCCAGTATCGCGAGCAACTCAGCGGCTATGTTGCCGAGCACCGCGTAGTCCTCGCCGACGATGTTATAGGAGACCGGGTGCCCCGAAGGCGGCCCGTTCTCCAGCTCCTCGAAGGTGACCTTCGCGCCGACGAAGCCGTCGAGCTCCTTCTTGAGGTTTGCCGTGGAAACCTCTCCGCTGGGCTCCCGCTCCAGGTAGGGCTTGTACTCCACGCGCACGGTGGCCTTGCGGGGATCTCCGTCCACGCCGACGATGGTCTGGTAGTGGTCCATGGAGGTTTCGGCTCCTGAGAGGGCTGCCTCCACCCGGGAAGTGAGCTCGTCGGCCTTGTCCAGCGGCGTGCCCTGCCTGCCTTCCAGCTTGATGATGGCGGTGGAAGGGTCGGTGGCGGGGAAGAAGACGGGCTCCTTGCCGATCAGGCCGTAGAGGACGAAGCCCGCGACCACCACGGCGACCGTGACGCCGATGACGGGAAGGGGTTTTTCCACCGCCCGGCGAACCACCTTTTCGTAGAAACCCTGGAAACGGACGAAGAGGCCGCTGCCTTCCATGACCTTCTTGCGGTGAGCCTCGCTTACGCCGAGGAAGCGCGAGCAGAAAACCGGATTGATGGTGAGGGCCACTACGAGGGAGGCCGCGAGCACGATGATGATGGTGATGGGGACGTAGGCCATGAAGTCGCCCATGATGCCCGGCATGAAGATGATGGGGGCGAAGGCCACGACGGTCGTGAGCGTGGAGGAGATGACCGGTCCCGCGATCTCCTTAGTCCCGTCCACGGCGGCCGTGAAGCGGTCCTTACCCATGGTCGCGTGCCGGAAGATGTTCTCCACCGCCACGATCCCGTTATCCACGAGCATGCCGAGCGCCATGATGAGGCTGAAGAGGACCACCATGTTGAGGGTGACGCCCATCAGCTGTAGGACGAAGAAGGAGAGCAGCATGGAGAAGGGGATGGCGAGGGATACGAAGAGGGCGTTCCTGAAGCCGAGGAAGAAGATGGTCACCAGGAGCACGAGGAGGAAGCCGGAGAACATGTTGTTCTCCAGGTCGATGATCGTATCCTTGATGAATTTGGACGAGTCGTAGGAATAGATGAAATCCGTGCCCTCGGGGAACGAGGGCTTGGCCGCGTCGATCTTGACCTTGACCGCGTCCACCAAGGGGATGATGTCGGCTCCGGTCCGTTTCTTGATCTCCAAGGTGATCGCGGGCTTCCCGTCGATGCGCGAATAGCTTTCGCTCGCGGCGGGTCGGAGGGCGACGGTGCCGAGGTCCGCGAGGGGGACCTGGACGGGGCCGTCCTTGACCATGATCCTGCCGAAGTCCGCGGGGTCGGTGATCTCCCCGGTGACCGCGAGGGTGTAATCCGAGGCCTCGTTGCGGAGTATGCCGCCGGGTATGGTCGCGTTCTCGCTTTGGATGGAAGCCGCCACGTCGCGGAGAGTCAGGCCGTAGCGCTGGAGCTTGAACGGGTCGATATCTACGGCTACCTCGCGCGTGATGTCTCCCGACACCGTGACGTCGAGGACTCCGGGAACCCGCCGGATCTCGTCCCTGAGGACCTTTGCGCGGCCGTCCAAACTTTCCACGCCGTCGGGGTGCGAGATAACCACGATGAACACCGGCCAATCCGAGGAGTTGAGTTCCTTGACCAACGGCTCGTCGGCGTCATCCGGGAGGTCGCCGCGCGCCCCATCCACCCGGTCCTTCACGCGCCTGAGCGCGGTCTCGGTGGCGGTGTCCGAATCGAACTCCACGAAGATCGATGAGACGCTCTGGCGGCTCTCGGAGGATATCTTGCTCACGCCCTCCAGGCCGTCCAAGGCTTCCTCGAGCGGCCGCGTCACCAAGGATTCGATGTCGGCGGGCGGTACGCCGCCGTAGACGGTGGTGACGAAAATCCACGGTTGCTTGATTTCGGGATTGTCCTCCCGCGGGAGGCTCATATACGCCATGACGCCGACGATTACGACGAGGAGCGCAGCCGCGTAGATCGCGGTGCGCTGTTTGAGTATCCATGCGATCATGGGTTACTCCCGGCCGCTCTGGTCGGCGAGGGCGAGCCGTCCCTCGAACGTGACGGCCGAACCGTCCTGGGCCAGGTGGTTGCCTTCCAGGATGAGCCGGTCGCCCGCGGCGAGGCCGTTCAGGATCAAGGTCGAGTCCTGGTTCGAAGGGCCGCGCTCCACGGGAACCTTACGCGCCACCCATCGGCCGTCCTCTTCCCGCGCGACCATCGCGTAGGAACCGTCGTCGGAGGCGATGATGGCCTCCGTAGGAACGACGATCGCCGCCTCCACCGCGCGCCGCGGGACCACGACCTTGGCGGTCACGCCCGGAAGCAGTTTCAGGTT
>JAEWSV010000376.1 GCA_023398155.1 Spirochaetota bacterium | reverse complement strand
GAAGGGATTTTTCCGCCGACTTTCCAGAGGCCGATCTCTATCTTGCCCAGGAGATAGGACTCCACCTGGGCTTGAAAAGATTCCTGCGCGTTTTTTCGAATGGTATCTTCGTGGTTCATTCCGGCCTCGGTGTGGTATAGTGGTTACAACCACTTGTAACCACTATACCACCACTCAAGACCCTGTCAAGAAAAATGTTTCGCAACAGAAGGAGATCAGAGTCCCGCCGGTCCGAATTCGATGATGTTCCACGAACGCGCAGGCAAGGCGAGCTTCGCGACGTTCCCGTGGACGCCCACCTTCCCCCCGTCGACCGGGGCCACCTCGTTCGGCCTGTCGGCCGTGTTGGTGGCCTTGGGATCGTCGTGGCGGAGCGTCTTCCATCGCGGCGCGCCCAGGCCATCCAGGCCCGGATACTCGATGGAAAGCTCCAGATCCTTGTCCTGGGACCGATTCACCGCGAAAACCGCGAGTCCGCCGGCCTTCGTCCTGACGCACGAGCTGGCGAGATAGGGCGCGTCCTTAGCCGTCCCCGCGTCGTAGCGGTCGCTCTCCACGGCTTGCCGCAGGGTCGTCCCGCCCTTGGCGGCGGCCGCGGTGAGAGCGAAGGGGTGGAAGATGGTCTGGCGCCACGCCTTCCCGCCCGTTTCCGTCATGATGGGAGCGATGACGTTCACGAGTTGGGCCAGGCAGGCGATCTTCACGCGGTCGGCGTTGTTGAGGAGGGTGATGAGCATCCCGCCCCCGAGCGTCGCGTCCTCCGCGGTATACACGTCTTCAAGGAGGCGCGGCGCGCGCTGCCAGGGCGCGACCTTCTTGTCGTCTTCCAGGGTGTGGAACCAGACGTTCCATTCGTCGAAGGAAAGATTCAACTGTTTCGGGGAGCGTCGGCGAGCTTTGACCGAGTCGCAAATCGCGACGACTTCCTTTATGAAGGCGTCCATCTCGTCGCTTCGCGCGAGGAATTCGCCGCCGTTGTTCGCGGCGTTGCTGTAATAGGTGTGCAGGGAAAGGTAATCCACCCGTTCGTAGCAGAGCTCCAGGACCGTCCGCTCCCACTCCCCGAAGGTCTCGATGCCGCGATAGCTTGAACCGCAGGCCACGAGCTCGAGCGAGGGGTCCACCATCCGCATGGCGTTGGCAGTCTCCGCCGCGATCCGTCCGTACTCCTCGGCGGTCTTCCTGCCGATCTGCCAAGGGCCGTCCATCTCGTTGCCGAGGCACCAGAGCTTCACGCCGAAAGGATCAGCGGCCCCGTGGGCCCGCCGTAAATCGCTGAGCTCCGTCCCGCCGCTTAGGTTGCAGTACTCGACGAGACGCGACGCGTCCTCGATCCCGCGCGTCCCCAAGTTCACCGCCATCATCGGTTCCACGCCGACCTTTCGGCACCAACGCATAAACTCGCCCGTGCCGAATTCGTTCGGTTCGATGGCGCGCCAGGCCAGATCAGGCCGGACGGGACGCGAAGACCGCGGACCGACGCCGTCTTCCCACCGGTAGCCGGAGACGAAGTTGCCACCCGGATAACGCACGAGCGTGGGGCCGAGCTCCTTCACCAGGGCGCTCACGTCGCCGCGAACGCCGTCGGCGTCAGCGCTCGCGTGGCCTTCTTCATAGATGCCGCCGTACACGCAACGCCCCAAGTGCTCCACGAAGGAACCGAATAGGCGATCGTCTATGGAACCGAGGACGAACGCGGGATGGAGCGCGATCTTTGCCGAGATACTCTTTCCTGTCATGGGGACACCTCCGAACTTCGACTTATTCGTTGCATGATCTTACAAAACCGGGAGAAATGGAATGTCTCAATATGGCATGCCCATACGCAATACGGTCATCAGCGAGTTCCGCACCGCCTACCGCATCGCTCGCGAGGGCGAGCGATACCGCCTCGATTCCCCCGCTTGGTCCGCCTGTTGGTTCTACCTGGAAGCGGTCCAGGCCTGGACCGAGGTCTTTCCGCTCGCGCGGCCACCGCACTCGCGGATCTCATCGCCGTGCGCCTTGAACGGCTTATCCGTCCCGAGGTCGAAGCGAACCCCGTCCTGCGGAGCACGGCCGATACGTGGGATCGGGCCGCCCGCTCTCCCGGACGTCGCTGGACCATCGCCGAACTCGTCGGCTTCAAGAACGCGTTCAGCCTATCCAATGCCTACAAACGCCGCCGCGGCGACACCTTCCGTCGGATAGACTCTCATCTCGCAATGGAACCCTGCCTCGTCGTCGCTTATTCGACGTCAGGCACAACGCCCGGCCCCGGCCCTCCTTTAGCTGAGGAATTCGTCCCGCGTGAGCCAGAGCTCTTCTATCCGGTACATGTGCCAATTCTCGTGGAAAACCATGTGCGAGATGATGATCGGAATGCTGTAGCTCGTGTACTCGGGATGGATCGCGGCCCTCGCGTAGGCGGCTTCCGGCAGGACCTTGATGACATCGAGCTGTCTCTTCCTCATCGATTGATACTCGGCCAACGCCTCTTCAACCGAAGAATAGAGCTTATCTTGATCCGCTTGCTTTTCGGGGAAATAGGGCGTGATGACCGGATGCTCTTCATCGCGGATCTTCTCGATCCGCTTGAGCAGCATGTCCTGGACGCTCACGATATGGTACAGGTGCTCGCGGATGGTCCACGCGTCTTTCTTCCTCCGCAAGTCCAAAACCTCAGGCGGAATATTCGAAAAATATTTCCGGACGATTCCCGGCAGTTTCTCCAGCCCCTCGAGCGAAGCTTCCACGTCCATCTGCATACGTACTCCTTTCGGCCCTCACGGCAGCCGTTTGAGGTTCCAGCCCACGAAGGGGTAAAATCGATTCCGATCCATCATCTAGCCTTCACTCCGAGTTCGACGCTCACGAGAATCCTCACCTCGATCTCCGCACCGCGTTTCCGTATAGCCTCTTCGATTTCCCGGTAAAAGTCCTCCATGAAGGCAGGCTCCGCGGTGGAGTGGTCCGAAAAGGTTCTGAGGAGATCGATGTAGCGCCGCGGCTTAAAATGAACCGAGCGCTCGATCACGGTACGCCCAGCGGATGCGAACCAGGTACTGTCGGCGAGTTCGGCCCCTCGCTTTTCTATCAGCGCACGCTGGGCTGCCTCCGCGTCGTATCCTTCCTCGGAGAGGCCGAATTTTCGGTAGACCTTGTCCACGGTCTCGCGAAGGATCTCGTCGGCTATGGAATAGTTGTTCCAGTAGAGGGCCAGGAGGCCGCCGTCCGCGAGCAGGCGCCAGGCCTTTTCGTACTTCACCGCGGGGTCTATCCAATGGAAGGCCGTGGCGGAAAAGATTCCGTCGTACGCCTCGTCTTCGGAGAACGACTCGAACGTAGTATTGACCACGCGGACCTTTCCGCGGCCGTCGGCGTTTCTCCTTAGCAAAGCGCAGAAATTTTCGCCGGGTTCGATCGCGGTGACCTCCGCGTCCCAATACGCGCGGATTTCTTTCGTCGCGGCCCCGTGTCCCGCGCCGATCTCCAGTATCCTAGACTCGCTTCCGAAGCGCTTTCGCGCGGCGATGAAGTCGTAGACCTCTTCCGGATAGCCCGGCCGGACGTCGCTGTAGAGCTGCGCTACCGAGTCGAAGGAACGGGCCCTGCTTACGCTCATTACGGGTATGATCCTCTCCGGCGCGTTGCCCGCTCCGTCAGCAATTCCGAATCGATGAAGCTCGTCGCGATGGCGACGACGTATTTCGGAATCTTGAGGGCGAAGCTGGTTGGATGGAACATGCCGAAACCGACGCTGGCCACCGCGTTAGCGAGGGCCAGCACGTAAAATCCCGGGGCCACCCCCGCGAGGAGGAAGGCGGATCCGTATAGGAGGGCGAGATTGGCCATCGGGTTCGGCAGCTTCTCGAGGAGGGGCCTAATCGTTGCCGTCATGGGGCGCTCAGTATGGTCGCGGGCTGATTCCTTCGTCAAGGCGACGCACCGGTGATGCGCGCTACCGTGTCATCAATACTCCACGCCGATTAAGAAAGTGTTTTGCACGAACAGGTTACCGTTCGGCGATCTGATGAATGCGAACGCGTCCTCCGGAATGTATTCGTCATTCCAAACATCGGCGTAGTACCGTTGCTTCAATCCGCACAACAAGCCGAATCTTTTGGAGAACTTCCACTCGAACATTTCTTTCGTCTCAGGCACGAGATGATCCTGAATGGTTTCGCTGGAATCGACTTTTATCGACTGGCTCCAGTTCGCGATATTAATTCCCAGGTCGGCCATCACGGCGAACACCTCATCGGCGATCGGAAGGCGTCCACCTATCTGAATCCCGGCCGAATAAAGCGGCAATTGCGAGTCGTATCGGCCGGTTCTGAAACCAAAATTAAGGGATTTATAGATATAGGGCACCTCTAAAAATAGTGTTTAAACGAAGAAATCTCCCATCGTCGGTTTCCCTACAATAGGTGCAGTCCTTTACTTTGATAAATCGACTGAAATTGGGCTTATTGCCCTGTTACCGTCCCCCG
>JAEWSV010000257.1 GCA_023398155.1 Spirochaetota bacterium | reverse complement strand
CCACGGCTTCGCGGGGGTCACGCCCGTACAGGGACCGGTACTGGAGTCCCTCGACGAGGTCGAGGAATACGCGGGGCCGACCGCCGACGACCTCAGGCGCGAGGCCGAGGCCTTCAAGGCCGACTGGGAAGTCCAGCGCGAAGCCATGATCAACGCGGCGAAGGCGGAGGCCGAGGCCATCGTCAAGGAAGCCGAGGCTGCCGCGTTCCAGGAAGTGAAGCGGAAGACGGACCAAGCCCAGAAACTCAGGCGCGAAGCCGAGGATGAGGGCGAGCGGATCATAGCCGGGGCGAAGAAGGAAGCGGCGGCTATAGAGGCGGCGGCCCAAGCCTCGTTCGGCGAGGCCCAGTCGGCTGCCGAGAAGCGCGGATTCGAGGCGGGGCGCGAGACGGGCTTCGCGGAAGGGCGGGCCGAAGCTGAACGCCTCGTGGAGCGCATCCACACCGTGCTCGAACGCGCCCAGGACAAGAGGGCCGATATCCTCGCGGAGACCGAGCAACAGCTCGTGGACCTCGTGCTCCTCATCGCTCGCAAGGTCATCAAGGTAATATCAGAGAACCAACGGAACGTCGTGGTCTCCAACGTCGTCCAGGCCCTCCGTAAGGTTAAGGGGCGGGGGGATGTCGTCATCCGCGTCAACATCGACGACATAAAGCTCACCACGGAGCACACCAAGGACTTCCTCCGGCTCTTGGAAGGCGTCAAGAACATGTCGGTCGTGGAAGACTCTTCGGTGGACCGCGGCGGTTGCGTGATCGAGACCGACTTCGGGGAAATCGACGCCCGCATCTCGAGCCAGCTCGCGGAGCTGGAGCAGAAGATCCTGGAAATTTCACCGATCAAGGCGAAGGCGCGCACGCTTCCCATCGACGAGCGCTGAGGATAGCCTCGGGGAGGCCGTATGGAAACGCTCATAGAGAAATACCTCGGCGCCGCGGAACGCGTCGATCCCATCAAATGCTCAGGTAGCATCGTGAAGGTCCAAGGCCTCCTCATCGAGAGTCGAGGGCCGCAAGCCATCATCGGAGAGGTCTGTCGCATCGAGGCGCCGAAGGGTCGTGGTACGATCCGCGCGGAGGTCGTGGGCCTACGCGGGGAGATAGTGCAGCTCATGGCCTTCGACGAGACCGCCGGCATCGAGGTCGGAAGCCGCGTCGTGGCCTCAGGCGAACGCCTCTCGGTCGCGGTGTCCCCTAAGCTGCTCGGTCGCACCCTCGACTCCCTCGGCCACCCCACCGACGACAAGGGCGACATCGAATCTACGATCTACTATCCGGCAATAGCCGATCCACCCGACCCGCTTAAACGGCGGCGCATCACCGAGCGCGTCGCCACCGGGGTCCGGGCCATAGACGGCCTCCTCGCGGTTGGGAAGGGCCAGCGCCTCGGCATCTTCGCCGGGTCAGGCGTGGGAAAGTCCACACTGCTCGGCATGGTGGCGCGAAATACGAACGCCGACGTGAACGTCGTGGCGCTCATCGGTGAGCGCGGCCGCGAGGTGAACGACTTCATCGCGAACGACCTCGGCGAGGAGGGCATGGCCCGATCCGTCGTCATCGTCTCTCCGTCCAGCGCCCCGCCGCTCGCGCGCCTCCGCGGGGCCTACGTGGCTACCGCGGTGGCCGAGTACTTCCGCGACCAGGGCCTCGACGTCATGCTCCTCTTCGACTCGGTCACGCGCTTCGCGCGGGCCCAACGGGAGATCGGCCTCGCCACCGGCGAGCCGCCGGCGACGCGAGGATACACTCCGAGCGTCTTCGATTCCATGCCGAAGCTCCTGGAGCGTTGCGGCACCGCGGAGAAAGGCACGATCACGGGCTTCTATACGATCCTCGTGGACGGCGACGACATGGACGAACCGATCGCCGATACCGTGCGCGGTATCCTGGACGGCCACATCGTCCTTTCGCGCCGTCTCGCTGAGCGGTATCATTATCCCGCCATCGACGTTCTCGCGAGCATTTCGCGGCTCGCGCCGGTCGTCTCGGGCCCCGTGACCAAGAAGGTCGGCGGCTACCTGCGCCGCCTCATGGCTACCTACGCCGAGTCCGAGGACCTCATCGACGTCGGCGCTTACCGCGCCGGCACGAATCCCGGCATCGACGAGGCGGTGGCCAAGCGGAAGGCCATCGAGGACTTCCTCATCCAAGCGGTCGAGGAGCGGTCCACGCTCTCCGATACCCTTGAAGCGATGGGGCAGGTGGCCGGTATGGAGATTCCTGCGGCCGAGGCCGGCGCCTACGCGGACGCGGGGACCGCGGCTGAGGCCGGCTCGGGCGACGCGTGAAACGGTTCCGCTTCGACCTCGAAAAACTACTGGAACTCCGCGTCTACCGCGAGAAGGAAACCGAACAGGCTCTGGCCCGGGCTATGGGCGATCTCGCGGCGATAGAGGCGAGACTCCGGGAGCTCGCGGGGGAACGCGTCGCCGTGGCCTCGGGCCGGTTCGCGCCGGGCCGGACCGCGGCCGACATGCGGAGCGCCGAGCTCTACTTGCTCCGCTTGGAAAAGGCCAAGGAAAAACTCCTGGAAGAAGCGGCGAAGGCCGAACTGGCGGTCGCCGCGGCGCGGGAAGCCTACGTGGAGGCCTCCCGCGACCGAAAAATACTCGATAAGCTCAAGGAAAAGCGGAAAGCCGAATACCGGAAGACTGCGGCCGTTGAAGAGGTCAAGACTATCGACGACATCTCCGGCGGCGCTACCGCCCGTTCCGCTCTTTCCGGCGAATCATGATTCCCTAATACTTGAAGTCGCTCTCCCCAATGAACTCGCGCAGGATGGAAGATCCCGGCACGTTTTGCGGCGGGATGGACGCGAAATTTTCCAGGAACGAGAGGAGCCGGACGGCCTCGGAGTATTCCGCCATGGTCGGCTTGACCGACCGCAGGAGGGGTTCCGCGTAGACCTTGAGCACGGCGAGCTCATAATCGAGGGCCGAGTTGAAAGCTACGTCCGCGCTGTCCTGGTACGGGAAAATATGTTTCTTCTCTCCCGCTTGGACGTTGGGCCACATCTTGATGGTCGCGGCCGCGTTGTGGCTTCGGAATTGGTGGTCGCGGACCATACGGCGGATCAGGCGATTGTCGCTCGTCGGAATTCGGTTGTGGTCGTCCAGGTTGAGCTGCGTGAGCGCCGAAACGTAGAGTTTGAATTTCCGGTCGCGGTCTATCTGGGCCGTGAGGGCGTCGTTGAGGCCGTGGATGCCTTCTATGACGAGGATCGTCCTCCGTCCGAGTTTCATCTTCTTGCCGCTTTCCCTCCGCATCCCCGTTTTGAAATCGAAGGAGGGCAGCTCCACTTCCTCCCCGCGGAAGAGCGCGAGGAGGTTTTGGTTGAGGAGGGGAACGTCGAGGGCTTCCAGGCACTCGTAGTCGGGTTCCCCCTTCTCGTC
>JAEWSV010000231.1 GCA_023398155.1 Spirochaetota bacterium | reverse complement strand
CGACGAAGGCTCCGAGCAACGACAGGAAAAGATTCGCCGGGCGGATCGTCCTGTCCTCCGAGCCGAAGAGGCCCCCGAAGCTGCTCACGACGGAAGCGACGAGGATCGGGATGACGCACATCTTGAGGACCATGAGGAAGACGTCGCCGACGATCTCGATGGAGAGCGCGAACTCCTTGAACGCGAGCCCCGTGATCGTTCCGGAGACGATCGCGATGAGGAGCGTCGCCGGATTCCTGGCTAGCCTACCGATCATAGGCACGCTCGGCGAGTATCAAATCGACCACGCGCAAAAGATCCTCATTTTTCCAATGCACCGCCATGCTCACTTCCTCATGATGCGTCAGTATTTTTATCGGCCGGTAGAAAAGGAACCTCCGCGGCGAATCCCGGAAGCTTGCCGCGTACTCGCGCTCGTCGACCACGCACGCCTCCAGCGCGCCCGCGAACAGGGCCGCCGCCGCTCCGCTCTGGGAATCATAGCCGATGATCTCGCTATCGGGGAAACCGCGGAGAAATATTCGTGCCGATGACCGTCGGTCCACGCCGATCCGTGAGCCTTCGAGCCCACGCAGCTCTTCCTCTAGCTTTTTCGGGAACGGTTCCGCTGACCGCGCGAAGCGCATGCGATCTACGATGAGATAGCAGTCCAGCTCCCGATACGGCTTGGAAAACAGGAAGGCGCGCGCGTCCTCCGTGTTGGCGTGGGCTCCGGCCAGGAGCACGTCGGCGCTTCCGGACTCCAGGCGGTCCAGGCACTCGTCGTACGAAGGCGCGATGTCGATGCGCCAGGCTACCCCCAACCGCGCGGCCAACTTCCGCACGTACGCGAGTTCCGTCCCCCGCCACTCCTCGCCGTCGCGGTAGAGGTGGGGGCGGTCGTCTCCGGCGAGGGCGGCGAACACGATCACTCCGCGGGCTCGGATCGCCTCGATCGAGGGTTGGCCGGCCGATAAGCCTGTCGCCGCCAACGCGAGCAGCGACGCGAGAAGGGCGCCGCGTCTCATTCGGCGTACTTCTCGAACAGTTCCCGAGCCCCGATCGGGTACCCCTGCCGGCGCAGGAAGATGTTCACCAAGTACTCAAGCTGCGCAGCGCCTGGGCGGACGGCGACTCCGATCATATCGTTCACGTCGGTCAACACGATCCGTTTTACGTTCACCAGGAAGCCCGCGTTGGCGGCGATATAGTTGCGGACGCCGATCTCGTCCCTGAGCACGGCATCGACTCTCCTTGAAGCGACGTTCAGCATGACGGCGTCCCAATCGTCCTCCAGAACGATGCGCGCCAGCGGAAAAATCGTCTTTGCTATCTCAACGTACGAGGTCCCCTTCCTTTCCGACACGGATATCGCTTCTTCCCCCACGCGATCGATCGTTTCCGGATCCTCGATGTCCAATTTGGAAAGACGGTTGACGATGAGCACCGGATGGACGACCAAGTACGGGTCGGAGAACCGGACGCGGGCCAAGCGGGAATACGTCATGCTGACGTACGATATGCCCAGATCGGCGCCCCCCTTGCCTACGATATCGACCACTCCGTCGAAGGTGGCGGCCGATCGGTCGATCCTCAGCTCCACGCCGAGATTCGATGCGATCTCCTTCGCCAGATCGACTTCATGGCCACGGAGCGTTCCGTGTTCGTCCATATAAAAGAGGGGATAGACGTCCTCGCGAAACATGGCGACGACGAGCTCCCCCCTATCCTGGATACGTTTAATATCCGGAGCCGGTTCGATGGAGAAACCGTACGCGCAGACGAACGCCGAGAGGATAAGGAAGGGCAGCCGCGGACCGAAGGCGGGCGCCTGTTTACTCCGCCTTGACAAATCGGCCCCCCTGGACCCGCTTAACGACTACCGCTTTACCCACGATATCGCCGTCTGCGCTGAACGCGTACGGGCCTGCGGGACCTTCCCATTTTTCGATCGACCTGAGCCCGGCCGCGATCATTTCCGGCTCGACAGAGTCGGCAAGGCGAATACCTTCAGCGAGGATTTTCAGCGCGTCGTATCCCTGCAACGCGGCCTGATCCACCTCTCGGCCGTATCGATCGTTGAATTTCTTCCTGAATTCCATGAGGGGCGGATACGTCGATTGGTCGTCGTAGATGGTGACCGCGTATACGTTCTCCGCGTACTCCTTGGCGGTCGATAGCAGCAAGGGATGATCGAACGCGTCCCCGCCTATGATCGGTTCTATAATGCCGTGCTGGCGGAAAGCGGCTACGATCTCGCCGGCTTGCGGCATGACGCCCGCGATATATACCGCATCGAAGTCGTAGTTCCGCATCCAGAAGCTCGCCATCTCCGCATATTCTTTGCGGCCGGTCGATCCGTCGTAACTCGATCGATCAGCCACCTCGATATCGAGCGCCGCGCATTGCTGCTCGAAAACGTTCGCTTGGCTCGACCCGTAATTATTGTCCTGATAATAGATCAAGACCTTGTTCCATCCCGACTTCCTACAGAAATTCGCGGCTTCCATCCCAAACGTGTCGTCGGAGGGTATATTGCGGAAAACCATGTCCAATCCCTGCGCGGTCAACTGTACGCTCGTCGAAAGGGGACTGAGCATGAGTATTCCATAATAGTGGTAGAGGATCGAGTTGGGCACGGAGACGGCCGAGGCCGAATGTCCGATCACGGCGACGATATCCTTGACGCTCGCGATCTCGTACGCCTTTTCCTGCCCCTGGCCGACGTCGCTGTCGTCATCGAAAGGGAGCAGCTCTACCTGGCGCCCCAATAAGCCGCCGGCCTGGTTCACTTCTTCTAGCGCAAGCTCGAGGCCTTGCCAGAGAAGATTTCTTTTTTGGGACCACGGCGCCGCGGCGGCGATTTTAAGCGTTCGGTTATTCCGCGTCGCGAAATACGCCCTCTGTTCCGCGGGATCGTCCGATCGCACGCATCCGGCGAACGACAAGCAAAGGACGGGAACCGCTATGGCGAAATGGAACAAATGACTACTCATCGCTCTTCCTTTCTTCCTCGGCGCTCATATTTGTTGACGCTCGGCCAACTTGAAGAAGGCCCCCTTCCTATCCATCAATTCCTCGTAAGTCCCGCTCTCTTCCATCGCGCCGTTCTGCAGCACGTAGATTCGATCCGCGTTGATGACCGTGCTCAGGCGATGCGCGATGACTATCCTCGTAACGTTCAGGTTCTCCAGGCTCTTGCTCACCACGGCTTGGGTCTTATTGTCGAGGGCGCTGGTCGCCTCGTCGAAGAAAAGGATGTTCGGCTTCCGGATAATGGCCCGCGCGATTATCAGCCGTTGCCGTTGTCCTCCGGAAAGCGTTCCTCCTCCGGGCGACAATTCGGTATGCATGCCCATCGGCATCGACTGGATATCTTCCTCAAGGCCCACCATTCGGGCGGCCTCCCATGCGTCGTCGACCGTCAACAAGGTGCTGCCGACGATGTTCTTGTAGATGCTGCCGCGCATGATGGATCCGTTCTGGAGCACCACGCCCATCTGCCTCCTGACGGAGGTGATGTCGTACGAATCGATATCCTTGTTATCGAAAAAGATCGATCCGGACTCCGCTTTCTCGAATCCGAGCAACAGTCGCAAGAGCGTCGATTTACCTGATCCCGACCCTCCGACGAGCGCCATGAACTCGCCCGGCTTCGTCTTGAGAGAAACGTCGTTCAAGACGAGCGGACCGTCTTCCGCGTACCTGAAGCTCACATGGTTGACCTCTATTTCGCCCTTCAACTCCGAGACCGACGGCTTAGCGACGAGGACTTCGGGAAGGCCGTCGAGGATGGGCTGCGCCCGCTTGTAGAGCGGGACCACGTTGATGGTCTTGGTCAACGCGGAGGTCATGGAGACGAGAGCGGTCTGGAACGCGGTGAACGAGGTCATGAAGGCCAAGAACGTACCCGTGGAAATGGGCTCGGCGCCTGCACGGAGGCCTTTCTCGAGTCCCTTCATATAGAGGATATAGAACAGCGTCGTGATGATCACGGGGAAGAAGGCGGTAAAGGTGGCATGTACGTTGTTGATGAATCCCGAAGCGAACGCCAGTTTTTTCTTTTCGATGAACTTCTTCGCCCAAACGCCGAATGCCCTTTTTTCCGACGCCGTGATGTTCAACTTCCCGACGCCCATCATGAATTGGAGCAAAGTTCCCGTCATGCTGCCCTGAATATCCGCGACTTGCTTGTCGTATTTATATTGCAGCACGCTGATTAAAGCGGTGACGACTATCGGCACGAGACAGAACAGGAGCCCCCATTTGGCGAGATCGGAATCGTAACGGAACAATTGAACAAGGTAGACCAACGAGAAGATGAAACTCATGAAACTCGAAAGGATAGTGCCGGAAAGGATCCGACGTATTTGGGTGACCGCCAAGGTCCGTTCCGCGAGGTCGCCTGCGGTATAGTTTCTGAAGAACGGGACGGGCAATT
>JAEWSV010000145.1 GCA_023398155.1 Spirochaetota bacterium | reverse complement strand
CGAAAGCCGAGGATCGACCACGATGCCGCGGTACTTCTCCAGCGCGCGCCGGTACGAAACGCGGCCCGACGCCGCTCCGCGCGCAGCCTCCCCGCCGCCTGCCGGTACCGATGACGGCACCGCTGGGGGCCCCGCCAAGGGCGCAACAGAGGGCGCCGCGTCCAGGGCGGCCGCGAAGGGCTCGAGCGAGTCGAGCCGAGCGGAAACCGCGCGTATCTGGGCCGAACCGGGTTCCAGGCCGAACGGATCAGCCAGAGCGGCCTCGTCGGCCCGGGCGAGAAGCGCTCCGTATTCGGCACCGGTCCGCGGAACGGAACCGCGGGAGAGGGCCTCCAGGAGGAGAAGGTGGAGCACGGCGAGGGCGTCCTCGGATACGCCGGAGGGGGAGAACGGATCCACGTCGAGGAAACGCAACTCGATGTACTCGACCCCGCGCCGCCCAAGGGCCGCGACGGGAGACTCGCCGGCGGCAGGGATCGAGCGGAAACGGATGGGGGCGTAGAATTCCTTCTCCTTCTGGAAGACCCTGCCGTTGAGTTGGATGGCCTTCCCGTCCTTCACGAGGCCGATCCGCCTGAAGGCCGCCGATTCGGAGCCGAGCCCTCGCCTGATCCCTTCCGCATGGGCGGCGATGGAGGTTAGGTCGAAGAAGGGCCGGTATTCCGAACGGGCGTACCCGATCGGGCTGTTGCGGAACGAGAAAACCGGCCCCGCGGCTTCGTGGACGGGGGAAGCGCCGAAGAGCAGGACGAAGGAGGCGAGGTCCTCCACCAGGTTGCGGACGAGCCTGAGATAGTAGGCGTCGCCCGGCGTCTTTTCTTTCGCTTCTTCCCGAGTGAGCGGCGCGCTCCGGCCGAGCTCGGCGAGAAGTCCGGGGCCCATGGATACGTTGACGTGGATGCCGCAGATCATCTGACGCGCCTCTCCGTAGCGGAGGGCCAGGCCGTTGCGGTACCGTTCGGCCTCGCGCGCCGCCTGACCGGTGCCCGGCCGCGCCAACTTGATCCCGCCCTCCGCGCTCAGGGCCGGCGGCATGCTGAAGGGCCAGAGCAGATCGCCTCCGATCGCGGCGGACGCCGCGCGGGTCAGCCCGGCGAGCTCGGAGAGGACCGCGGGGATGCTGGCCCGCGGAGAGGTGACCAGCTCCAACTGGCTTTCGGCGAAATCCATGGTGAAGGAGGGAGGCGCCAGGGCGGCCGGATGAGGCGCGCCGCTAAGCGTCCCGTCGCCGCGGATGCGGTGCGTCTCCCGCTCTATGCCCCACTTGAAGTCGGTGAGGACTCCGGCATTCCCGATCATCGAGTCGCTCCTAAGATTTGATAGTTATACGACAATCGAACAATCTCATCAAAAAAACTCACTTGAAGAAGGCGCCCAACTCGGCGAGGGCCCGCTCGTTCACCTTGCAGCTCATGGCCTGCCCCTGCCGTTCGCACACGATGAGGCCCGCGCTCTCCAGTTCCTTGAAGTGATGCGAAAGGGTGGACCGGGAAACGTGCACCTCGTCCGCGGCCTTGGTGAAGGCCTTGAGCACGCCGTCGCAGCACGCGTCCAGACCCTCCCACCGGCGGAGCAGTTTGAGTATCCTGATCCGCTGTTCGCAGCCGAGCGCCTTGTAGAGCCTGGCCGCAGCTTCTTCGTCCATAGTTCGATGGTAATAAAACAATCGATACCTGTCAACCGGATCCGCGCGCGGACGCTATTCCGGCAAGAACTCGGCGAATTCGTAATCGATGCGGCCGTCGTCACGGACGTTCATGGCCGCGTGGCCTTTCCGGGTAAGGGCGGCGAGTGTCGCTTCAGCCTCGTCCAGGGCCATGTCCGAGTCCAGCGCCACGAGGGAGGGCGTCACGCGCCCGGCATGCGACCGCGCCACTCGGAGCACCGTCCGCTCGTTTTCTGTCTCCCGTTCGCGCGGGGTGAGCTTGCGGGGCGCCTCGGCGCGGTCGGCCAAGAGATGGCGGATACCCTTGACAGCGGGGAAGACGCCGGCGAAGAGGATGGGGAAGATAGGCCACAGGCTCTGCGGATTCAAGAACCAATAGACGCCGAAGGCCGCGGCGATGACCGCGCTCGAGATGATCTTGTCGGCGGGGGACTTCCCCCGCCGCCGTCCGCAAGGACCGCTTCCGTCCATACCCGGTTCCCAATTCATGGGGGGGATTGTATGACGAGGGCCGGCCTTACGCAAGGAGCGGCGCAATAAGCGGCGCAAGGAGCGGCGCATCCGCGGGTCGGCGACAGCTGCGCCTCCAAGAGGTTACGTGGTACAATGTCGACATGGAATCCATACGCGGACAAGTCGCCCTCGTCACCGGCGGGGCGAGCGGAATCGGAAAGCTCCTGGCGCTCTCCTTCGCGAGGCTCGGCGCGAAAGTCGCCGTGTGGGACGCGAACGAGGCGAACCTGCGCGCTCTGGAGGCAGAAGCCGACGCGGCGGGACTTTCCGTCCTCGGCGCCCGGTGCGACGTGACGGACCGGGAGGCGGTATACGAGCTCGGAGGCAAGCTCGTCGCGGCCCTCGGAAGCGTCGACATCCTCGTGAACAACGCCGGGGTGGTCTCGGGCACGAGTTTCCTGGACACGAGCGACGAGAAGCTCGTCCGCACCATGGACGTCAACGTCGTCTCCAACTTTTGGACGGTGAAGGCCTTCCTCCCATCCATGCTCGAGCGGAACGGCGGGCGCATCGTGACGATCTCGTCCGCGGCGGGCCTCCTCGGCGTTACCGGACTCGCCGACTACTCGGCCAGCAAGTTCGCCGCCTTCGGCTTCCACGAGGCTATCCGCATGGAACTCCGGCGGCGGAAGAGCGCCGTCGCCACCACCGTGGTCTGCCCCTTCTTCATCGACACGGGCATGTTCGCCGGCGTGAAGACCCGCTTTCCCCTCCTGCTCCCCATCATGAATAGCGAAAAAGCCGTCCGGAAAATCATGAACGCCATCCTCCGCAAGAAGAAGCGCCTCATCATGCCTCCCTTCGTCTATTCCGTGTACCTCCTCCGGCTCTTCCCCGTCGGCGTCTTCGACGCGATGGCGGACTTCTTCGGCGTGAACGCTTCAATGGAAGAGTTCCGGGGCCGAAGCGGATATGACGGGAATCGATGACGGGGAACTAGTCGCGTTGGCGACTCTATGTTAGATTAACCTAACTATAACACATCAGCGCCCTCCGCGGAATACCTTCCGCTTCGAGTGCAAGGAGCTCCCAATATGCGTTCCCGTACCCTCGCCGTGAGCCTCAGCTTGGCCGTCGCGGCCGTCGCCTTCGCGGGCGGCGGCAAGGACGAGCCGCCCAGGGAAATCAACGTCTCCTTCGTGGAGTCGCCGTTCAACGTCCAGATCATGGTCATGAGGGAGAAGGGCCTCCTGGAAAAGGCCTTCGCCGAGAAAGGCGTAGCCGTGAAATGGCACGTAATCAACTCGGGCGCGCACCAGACGGAGGCCATGGCCGCGGGATCCCTGGACATCGCTTCGGTGGTGAACACCACTTCGGTCATCCTCGCCAACGCGGCCGGGAACCGGGTGGAGGTGGCCGCCCTCGTGAGCCGGCCGAAGAAAGCCTTCGCCCTCATGGTCGGTCCCGATGGCCCCCGGACCGTCGCGGAGCTCAAAGGCAAGACGATAGCGGGTCCCAAGGGGACCGTCCTCCACCAGATGCTCGTCGCCGCCCTCGCCCGCGAAGGGCTCGGCGTGAAGGACGTCGGCTTCGTCTCCATGGGACTTCCCGAAGCGCGCACGGCCCTCCTCGCCGGCAAGGTGGACGGCGCCCTCCAGGCCGCGAGCCTCATCATCCGCGGGGAGGAGGCGGGCCTGCGGACCCTGCTCACCGCCGACGGCTACCTCACGCCCCTCCTCGTCACCGCGGTGCGCCCGGCCTTCGCCGAGAAGCATCCCGCCCTCCTCGACCTCTACCTCAAGACCCAGGCCGAGGCCGCGGAATGGATCCTCAAGAACGAGGCCGAGGCCGTCGAGATCGGATCCAAGATCCACGCGATCTCCGCGGCCGACGGCAAGAAACTCTACGATTGGAACGGCATGGCGAGCGTCATGACGGAGGAGGACCTCGCCGCGATGAAGGCCGACGTCGCTTTCCTCCTGGAACAAGGCATGATCCGGACCTCGGTCGATCCCGCCGTTTTCACCGTGCCCGCCGCGTTCGGGAAGCGCTAACGGCCATGGAAGAGCGCGCCATCGCGGTGAAGGACGACGGCGAGGTCCTCTCCTTCACCTGGGAATCGCTGTACGCGTATTGCGGGCCCACGCAGATCATCGCCTCCGCCTTGGTCTTCCGCCTCCTGGACCGGGCCTTCCGCGATCTCTCGCCGGAGGCTGCCCCCGACCGGTCGGACCTCTCCTTCCTCACGGCCTTCGGAGGCAGGGGCATCGCCGAGGCGGTGGAACTCGTGACGCGCATCGGTTCCCGCCGGCCGGATCGGTACATCGTGGATACGGGGGCCGCCCGGCCGGAAGCGCCGGACGCGGCCGGCGGGAAGCTTTATTTCGAAGTCCAGGTCGGCCGCCGCCGCCGCGGCTACTGGCCTTCCCCTGCGCTCTTCGACGACCACTTCAGGGACCAAGTCGGCCGGTACCAAGAGGGAGGAGGGACGGCGGAAGAGCGCGAAGCGTACCGGCTCTTCAAGCGTCGCCTCGCGGCGGCCATCCTCGCCGAGTCCGATGACGCCCTGTTCGGCTCCCGCGAAACGCCGAAGCGCGAACCATGAGACGCCTCATCGTCCCCGCCGCCCTGATCGCGCTCTGGAGCCTGCTCTCGGCCGCCGGGGCGGTCAATCCCTACCTCGTCCCGTCGCCGCTCAAGGTGCTCTCCGGAGCCGCCGAGCTCATCGAACGCGGGGAACTCCTCCGGCACGTGGGGGTGAGCATGGCCAGGGTATGGGGAGGCTATGCCCTTTCGTGCA
>JAEWSV010000085.1 GCA_023398155.1 Spirochaetota bacterium | reverse complement strand
CTCCCTATCCCCTCCTCATCAACGCGTTCGGCAGCTACGAGCGGACCGCCTTCGCCCTCGGCGCCAAGGTCGCTTCGGAAGGCGGTAGGGCTGCCCTAGACGCCATCGCCGCGGAGATAGCCGACCTCATCGACCTTTCGAGCTACATGGGATTCATCGGCAAGGCCAAGGCCATACCCAAACTCGCGCGGCTCGCGAGCGTCCTCCCCATTCCTGCCGCCTTCGGCGCCCCCTGCCAAGAGGTGATAGAGGAGGAGGTGGATCTGGACCTGATCCCCGTCCTCAAGTGCTGGCCCGCGGACGGGGGGCGCTTCTTCACTCTACCTCTCGTCTTTACGATGGACCCCGAGACGGGCCGGCAGAACGTCGGCATGTACCGGATGCAGATCTACGATAAGAAGACCACCGGCATGCATTGGCTCCTCCACAAGGACGGCAGGTCGATCTGGGAGAAGTGGAAGGCGATCGGCGGCAGGATGCCGGTGTCGGTGGCCCTCGGCTGCGATCCGGCCATGATCTACGCGGCGACGGCTCCCCTTCCTCCCTTCATCGACGAGACCATGTTCGCGGCTTTCCTCCGCAAAGCGCCGATAGAACGAGTCAAGTGCACGACCAACGATATCCATGTTCCCGCGCGCGCCGAATTCGTGCTGGAAGGCTACGTAGACACCGCCGATCCGCTCCGCGAGGAGGGCCCCTTCGGCGACCATACCGGATATTATTCGCTCGTGGGGCCCTATCCCGTCTTCCACGTGGAGCGGATAACCCGCAAGAAGAAGCCGATCTACAACTGCACCATCGTGGGTAAGCCGCCGATGGAGGACTGCTACCTCGGAAAGGCGACCGAGCGCCTCTTCCTGCCCCTGCTCAAGATGATAGCCCCCGAGATCATCGATATGAATTTCCCCTTGGAAGGCGTCTTCCACAACTGCGCCATCGTATCCATCCGCAAGAAATATCCCGGACACGCCAAGAAGGTCATGCACGCGCTCTGGGGCATGGGGCAGATGATGTACACCAAGCTCCTCATCGTGGTGGACGCGGACGTGGACGCCCAGGACCTGTCTACCGTCGCTTGGAAGGTCTTCAACAATATAGACGCGGCGCGGGACGTCGTCATCGTGGACGGCCCGCTGGACGCGCTGGACCACGCCTCGCCGCTCCCGCACTACGGCCACAAGATGGGCATCGACGCGACGAAGAAGCTGAAGGACGAGGGACACGACCGGGAATGGCCCGACGACATCGCCATGTCGGGCGACATCGTCGGCTTGGTGGATAGGCGATGGAAAGAGTACGGCCTGTGAATTCCGCGTTTTCCCGCGTCCGCGCCTGGGGCGAATTGGTAATGTTCAGCCACTCGATCTTTTCTTTCTCCTTCCTCGCGCTTTCGGCCTTCGCGGCCGCAGACGGGCTGCCTCCGCTCCGATCCTCCGTCCTGCTCTGCGTCGCCTTCCTCGGCGGAAGGACGGCGGCGAACGCCTTCAACCGCGTGGCGGACCGGAAATACGACGCGGCGAACGAGCGTACCGCCGCGCGGCATATCCCCGCGGGGGAGGTGAGCGCGACGGAGGCCCTCTTCCTCGCGGGAGTCTCCTTCGCCGCCTTAGCCGTTGCCGCCTTCCTGCTCAGTCCGGTCTGCGCGGCGCTGCTGCCGGTAGCGGGCCTCCTCATCCTCGGTTATTCGTACACCAAGCGCTTCACCGCTCTCTGCCACCTCGTCCTGGGGGTCGCCTGCGCCTGCGCCCCGGCCGGCGCGTGGATAGCCCTGCGCGGGGGCCTGGAATGGCCTGCGCTCGTCCTCTGCGCGGCCAACGCCCTCTGGGTCATGGGTTTCGATATCGTCTACGCGATCCAGGACATCGACTTTGACCGGAAGATGGGGCTCTCCTCCATCCCCGCCCGGTTCGGCGAGCGCGCCTCCCTCGTGATCTCGGAACTTTGCCACGCCGCCGCGGCCATCGCCCTCGTCCTCTTCGGCCTCACCGAAGGTCTCGGCGCCGTCTATTTCGTCGGCGTCGCCGCGATCGCGGTCCTGTTGGGTTGGGCCGCCGTCGCTTCCCGGCAGGATTACCGGAAGAACGTCCTCTTCGCGTCGTACTCGGCGAACCGGATCGTCTCCGTCGTCCTCCTCCTAGCCTCCCTCGCGGAGTACCTCTTATGAAGAATTTCGTGCTCGGGATTTCGGGCGCCTCGGGGGGCGTCTACGGTCTCCGCGTCGCCCGCGCACTGCTCGATGCGGGACACCGGCTCCAGCTCGTCGCCTCGGCCGAGGGGGAGCGGGTCCTCAGATACGAGACGGGGCTGGACACGGCATCCTTCGCCGCGGGGCTCAGCGAATCGTCGCGGTCCCGCCTGATCATCCACGGTAGCGACGATCTCTTCGCGTCCATCGCGTCCGGGTCCTTCCCGACCGACGGCATGGCCATCGTGCCCTGCTCCATGGCCGCCGCGGCGGCTATCGCCAACGGGACGGGGGGCGATCTCTTGCGCCGCGCGGCCGACGTGCACCTCAAGGAGGGACGGCCTCTCGTCGTCGTTTTCCGTGAGGCGCCGCTCTCGCGCATCCATCTGCGGAATCTTTTGGCGCTCTCTGAGGCAGGGGCGACGGTCATTCCCGCGGCACCGGCCTTCTACGGAAAGCCGCGCACCGTGGAAGACCTGGTCGACTTCGTCGCGGGCCGCGCCCTGGCCTCCCTCGGCGTGGACACCGACCTGGCTCCGCTTTGGTCGGGCGAATAGCCGGACTTAGCCGGCGCTTGAGCGATCGCGTCCCTCTCTTCCCGCAGTACGTCAGTAGGTCACGGTCAGGGAAGTGCCCGTAGCGGCGGTGAAGGCGAAGGTTTCCGCCGCCTCGCTCCCCGCGGCGATGAGCTGGATGAAGGCGTTGAGGGTGAGCGTACCGGCGACGCGGACGATCGACTCGTGCTTGACCGAACAGCTCCAGGCCGCCAGAGCCTCATCGTCGTCGGAATACGAGAATTCCAAGGTCTCTCGCCGCTCGCGGATCGGCGGCGCCGAGGTTAGGTCGGCGATCGCGGGTAAATCCCGATTTCCCTTAAAACGGTCCATGACGAGGCCGTAGACCGCGCCGACGAAATTCTTGGGCGCGGGGGAGGTCCAGCTGATGAGGGCTCCCTCGCTCCAATTGTCCTGAGCGACGATGAGCGTGTTGGAAAGGCCGAGCCGCGCTCCGGCGAACCCGTAGAACGCGGCGCCTTGCCGGAACGTCGTCTGCCAGGTCGTGGATGCCGCGTCTCCGAAAATGGCCTGCGCCTCCACCGAGTGCGTATACTCGTCGCTTTGGTAGAAGTTGAAGACCGGCCGCGTTCCGAAGGCGCCGAAGAGATTTATGGCGGTGAAGTTGAGCGCTCCCGCTGTCACGATGGAATCGGAGACCGTATCGTACGACCGGTCCAGGACCCGCTCGACAGAGGATTGGAAAGCGACGGGGAGAACGAGGGCCGCGGGCCCCTGCGCTTGGGGAAACGTAAGGGAGAGGGCTACGGCATCGCGGAAGGTCGCCTCGGCTCCGTCGTCCGCGGCGTCGATGAGGTCCGCCTCCAAGGACGGGAGCCAGAGCGTCCTGACGGGCAATTCGGTCCAGAGGGGAAAGGCGTCCCGGACCGAGGTCCGGAAGAGTTCCAGGTCGTCGTAGACCCCTGAAGCGCTTCCTTCCATGACGCGGGAGAAGGTTCGATTGAAACCCAGCTTCCCGCTTACCGGCTCGAAGACGGCCGGAAACTCCAGGCCGAGCGCGCTCCGGGAAGCGGTCATACCGTTCGATGCCGTATAGTCGGAATTTCCGGTCGCGCTCAGGGTAACGCCGATCGGTCGCGCACCAAAGGCGACGCTCGCCGTACCTTCCAGGCCGCGTTCGCGCGCATAGCTCCCGTCGTCGGGGGTGAGGGGCGTCCAGCTCCACCGCCAAGCCTCGGCGTAGTCGGCGAGGCCGGCGATGGCTTCGTCCGCGTTCTCGGTCCAGGCGGCGGAGGCCCCGGCCTCCCCGGACACTTTAGTCGCCCCGTCGGTTCCCCCTTA
>JAEWSV010000051.1 GCA_023398155.1 Spirochaetota bacterium | reverse complement strand
GGACATCCTGTCCCGCTTCCCTCGCTATCGCTCGGCGCGCCGCGACGATCGATTCCCGGTCTTGTCTTATAAAACAAAAAGCCCGTCCCAGAGGGACGAGCTTTTTGTTGAGCCAAGACCGGGAATCGAACCCGGGACCTACGCATTACGAGTGCGTCGCTCTACCGACTGAGCCATCTTGGCGAGCAATGGCATTATACCGATAGCGCCGGAAAGGTCAAGGCGGACCATAGGTCCGGCGACATCCATGTCGATGCGAATCAGAACCAGCCTATGGTCTGGTTCTGATCCCCGCCTGCATGCTGCGCGCGCTTCCGTGCGCGCGACCGAGCGGGATTCGGGAACGAAGGACGGGATATCATTTCTTGCGCCGGGAGTTCACGAAGCGCATGAAGTCGTTAATATTCTTTACCACGATCTTGTCTTGGTAGAGTTCTACGCGGCGTTGGGTCACGAAATGGTTAAGGATGTCGCGAGCTTGGTCCCCGGACATGCCGGCCCAATGGGCGATGTCGTCCACGGTGGTCTTAAACTCGCGCCGTTCGCTATCGCGGTCGGTGGGCGGCTGGGTCTCGTCCAACATCAGGAAAACGTCGGCGATCTTGGCCTGCGGATCCTCGAGGGTGAGGATCATGAAGCGTCGCTTCTGGTCGTAGATGCGTTTGGTGAAAAGCTTAAGCAACTTGAGGGCGATCTGGGGGTTGCCCATCATGAGGACTTCGAAATTGGCCCGGTTGAACTCCAAGACCTTCACCTGATCCAGGGCCACGGCCGTGGCCGACCGCGGCGAATCCTCAAGGATGGCCATCTCCCCGAACATCTCCGACGGTTGGAGGATATCGAGAGTCTTTTCGATATCGCCGATGACCTTGACGAGTTGGACCCGACCGGACTGGATGAGGTAAAAGGCGTCTCCCGGTTCGAACTCGGAGAAGATGATCTCTCCTTTTTGGAAGATACGCGCGAAACGGCTGAACGCCGCGAGATCCATGGCCACCGCTACGCCTCCATGGCCTTGAGGGCCTTTTTTGCTTTGATATGAACCATATCGTCCTCGTCGGTCGCCATAGTCAGGATCTTTCGGTACAACGATGCGGCCCGGTCGCGCTCGTTCGTCTTCTCATAGGACTGGGCCATGAAGAAAAGGGCATCCCCGATGTCGGGATGCTTGGGATAGGAAGAAATCATCGAGGTGTACTGTTTGACGCATTCGTCGTATTTACCGAGGACGAACAGGCAACGACCGACTTCGTAGACGCTCTTGGCGGCATACTCCGCGTCCGCGCCCTCATCCGCTATCCGACGGAACGCGGCGAGCGCTTGCGGAAATTTGTCTTGGGAGAAGAGGCTCAACGCGTCATAATATGCCTTCGCCACCGTAGAGGACTCGCTTTCGCTCTTGGAGCTCTTCGCCGCAGGAGCGTCGAAGATGGGCGCGGGGCCCTTTCCGTCCCCGTACCGCGACAAGGCGCCCTCCGAGACCTCAACGTACTTGGCGGACTGCGGGGCGAGCTTGCCGGCCGGGTAGTACGTCAGATAACGTTCGAATACGTACTTGGCCTGCGCATACTGCCGGGCTTTGAGGTAGTATTCGCCGACTTTGAAAAGTCCCACCTCCGGGCTCAGCTGTTCTTCCTTCTCCAAGAGGTTGGACACCTGTTTATGGATGCGGCGGAGCTGGTTGGAGAAAACTTTAAGCATCTTCATGACGATGCGGATATTCGACATGGCGAGTTGCTCGAACTCCGCGACCGAGAAGGCCACGACCGCGGAATCCTGGAGGACGAGGGCATTCTCTTCCCTGGGATAACGCCCCATCGCGGACTTCACTCCGAAGAACTCGCCCGGCTGCACGAGGTCGTGCACGTCCTGGCCGTTCTCGATGTCCGTATAATTGAGGCTCACCTTGCCCGCCTGGAGTATATAGATCTTGTCGCCAAGATCTCCCTGGAAATAGATGACTGAGCTCGGTCGGTATTGCAAGGCCTTGGGCATATCGCTCCTTCCTACGCTCCCGGCTCGAAGGGCAGGTAGTCCAGCACCTTCTTGAATCCGACTTTACGCCGCACTTCGGCGTAGAGCCCCGACGGATCGCCGAGTACGAACATCCTTCGGCCGGATACATTTATTAAAGAATAACCTGCGGGAAGCGTTCCGCCAAGAAGGTCAAGGAAACGTTCTTCGCCGTAGAGGGGTTTTCCGGACATAACGAGCAGCTCGATATCGTCCATGGCCGCTTGGGCGAGGTTCTCGTAGGGATCGTCGACGCGGCCTTTCACCACGAGCAGGTCCGCGGACTTGCCGGCCTCGAGGGAACCGAGCCGGTCGGATACGCGGAACGCCTTTGCCGGATTGACGGTGACCATATCCACGAGGGTCTTGGCGCTCAAATCCTCGCCGTAGAGGGATCGGTACGTCTCTCGCGCGAAACGCATCTCCGCGAGGAGATTGATGGTACCCGTGTGGGTAGAATCGGTGCCGATGGCGACGTTGATGCCCGCGGCGAGGAACTTCTTGATCTTGCAGGTCGCGTTGAACATGAAGATGTTGGAGGCCGGACACCACGATACGCTCGCTCCCGCCTTCGCCACCTTCCCGATATCCTCGTCCGAAAAGCCGATGCAATGGATGAAGACGCAATAGTCGTCCAGGCGGCCGAGCCGCTCGAGAACGCCCACGCCGTCCTGGGATTCAGGATCGAATCCTTCCTCCAGGTGGGTTATGAAGGGCCAATCGAGCTTCTTCGCCCGTTCATGCTCTACTTCGATACCCTCGCCCCATTTCAAGTCGAAGGAAGAACACTCGTGCGCGAGGCAATATTCCCGGAACGCCCGGATCGGCAGCCGCGGCAGGAGATCGTCGTTGAGCTCATGGGGGAAATGGTCGTTGACGGTGGTAACGCCGGAGAACAGGTTCTTGTACGCGCTCAGGAAATAAAGGTTTTCGACGGAGAGTTTCGATCGCTCGGTATAGGTCGCGGACGATTTGAGGTCGTTATCCCACGGCGACCAGTTGAGGTAATAGACTCCGGGTTTCGCGCCGACGCGGGGGAGATAGTTGCCGCGGAGGTGATCGTGGACATTGATGAGCGCGGGATATACGACGGACGCGCCGCCGAGATCGACGCGCCGCGGGCCGGGATGGGACAGGGAGGCTATCTTGTCTCCTCGGATATCGACACTTCCGTTCCGCTCTATTCTGTGCGGCGTCGTAATCGTGCCGCCGGTCAACGAGTAGCTATCCACGCTGAGGCCATCCTTCCAATACGTGTTTCATTCAAAATGAACGAGGATCCGTACGATCCTAGATATTCTATAATAATTGTCGGCAATTTCCATCGATACTATCGCTCCTTTCACAGAAATACTTGTTCGTGTTAGGCTTGGACGATGATCGATCTGCACTCCCATTCGACCGCTTCCGACGGAAGCCTCTCGCCGACCCTCCTTATGGAGGAGGCGGCGGCGCGGGGAATATCGACGATAGCGCTCACCGACCACGATACCATAGCCGGAGTAGCGGAAGCTTCCGCCGCGGCGAAACGCCTCGGCCTCCGTTTCGTACCCGGCGTAGAGATAGAGATCGCCTGGGAACCGGGGGAGTTCCACCTGCTCGCGCTCGGCATCCATAGGCCGACCGGCGAGTTCCTGGAAGCGCTCGATAGGCTCGCCCAGGGTAGGGAAGAGCGGAACCGGCGTATCCTGGACCTCATGCGCGAGATGGGGATCGAGGCCGACTACGAGGAAGTCGAAGCGCACGCCGCGGGGAAGGTAGTGGGGAGGCCGCACTTCGCTTCGTTCCTGGTGGAACGTAAGGTGACCAAGAACCGCCAGCAGGCCTTCGACCGGTACCTCGGCAAGGGCAGGCCGTTTTACGCGCCGAAAACCTCGCTCGAACTCGAGCGCGCCATCGCGCTCATCAAAGCCTCTGGAGGCGTCGCGGTCCTGGCTCATCCCCTCTCCCTCTACGTCGCCTGGGGTCGGCTGCCGGCCCTCCTCGCGGATTTCAAGGAGAAGGGATTGGACGGATTGGAAGCCTGGCATCCTACGGCCAAGGTCCGCTCCTGCGAACGGCTGGAGAGCCTCGGCAAATCGCTCGGCCTCATCGTCACCGGAGGCAGCGACTTCCACGGCGAGGCGCGGCCGGACCGCAAGCTCGGCATCACCTCGGGCGGGCGGAAGATCGACGACCGTTACCTGGAAGGCGTCCCCGTAGAAGCCCTGAGCTGAAGCAGACCGTACGGATCGTCGCCGAAACGGCGGTGCTGGACGGCTTCCAGCACCGCTTCCGCCCCTATCGCCTCCCGCCCCTCCAGATCGGCGATAGTCCGCGCCACGCGGAGGACGGCGTGGCAGGCGCGTCCCGAAAGCGAAAGCCGCTCCGCGGCCCTGGAGAACGCGGCCGAGGCCGTATCGTCCAATACGCAAAACCTATCGACGAGGGCGGGCGGAAGGCGGGCGTTCCTCCGCAGGCCGAAGGAGGACAGCCGCGCCCGCTGCCGCTCTACGGCGCCCGCCACTCGGGAGGCCACCGCGCGGCTCGATTCGCCGGGAGGGCCCGGCAGGGCGGACGGAGGGGCGGCTAAAAGGGGAACGCGGAGTTCCACGCGGTCCAGCAGGGCTGAGCCGAGCCGGCGCCAGTGCCGCGCGATCTCTTCGCCCGAGCAGAAACAGGAAGAGAAGCCGCCCTCCCCGACTCCGGAGCCGGATACCGCCGCTTTCGGCGCAGGGCTTCCGAGGCGGCCGCAAGGACAGGGATTCGCCGCGAGGAGGAGCTGAAAATCCGCCGGCAGGCGCAGGGAGCCCTCGGCGCGAGAGATCGTCACCACGCCGTCCTCCAGCGGCTCGCGAAGCGCGCGGAGCACGTTGGACCTGAATTCGGGTGCCTCGTCCAAGAACAGGGTGCCGAAGTGGGCCAGGCTGATTTCCCCGGGCCGGGCGACGCGGCCCCCGCCGAGGATGCCCTCGGCGCTCGCCGAATGGTGCGGAGCGCGGAAGGGGGGAGAAGTCACGAGAGAACAATCCGTCGGGGGAAGACCCGCGAGACTGCGGAGCCGCGTGGCCTCCACCGCCTCCTCCTCGGTGAGCGGGGCCGTTATTGAAGGGAAACGGCGGGCGAGCATGGTCTTGCCCGCGCCGGGTGGGCCGAAGACGAGGAGGTTGTGCCCGCCCGCCGCGGCGATCTCCAGAGCCCGCTTGTACCGTTCTTGGCCGCGTACTTCGGCAAAATCGCCGATTATCGCCTCCGCGTTCTTGGCCGTTGCTTCCGTCCTCCCGCCGGTATTCTCGGACGAAACGAGGTCGGGAAGGCGCCCGAGTTCGGCCCGCACGCACAGGGCGTGCGCCGCCTCGCGGAGGTTCGCGACCGCCGCGCAGCGCCCGTCCGCGAGGATGGACGCCTCCTCGCCGTTCTCGGCCGGCACGATGAACCCCTCGATGCCGCAGCGGAGCCCGGCGGCGGTAGCCGCGAGGACTCCGCGAACGCCGCGCAGCCTGCCGGAAAGTTCGAGCTCGCCGAGGACCATGAGCCCCTCGGGACTCGGCGCGAGCCCCGCCGCCGCCATGACCGCGAGGGCTATGGGGAGATCCAGGCCGGCTCCCTCCTTCCGCACGCCCGCGGGCGCGAGGTTCACGAGGACCCGGTCCTGGGGAAACGCGTAGCCGGAGTTACGGAAAGCCGCGCGTACCCGCTCGCGGGCCTCCCGCACCGAAGCGTCGGCCAAGCCCGTGACGTCCACGCCGGGGATTCCGCGACGGATATCGGCCTCCACCCGGACGAGGATGCCCTCAGCCCCATAGGGAGCGTACGAAATAACATGCACGGCATCGCCTCCGGTCCCGTACGGGTCCGCTGCGGCGGCCGCTTCTATGGGCGCGGGCTAACGGAACTCTAACGTTTCCCTTATAATCCATTCACGGGCCGCGCATATCTTCGCCGTACCGGAGGACGCCCATGAGCATACGCGCGCATTTTGAAGAGGAGAAGCGGCTGGTCCGCGAGGACGTGCTGCGCATGGGCGTCCGCGTGGAAGAAGACCTCAGGAAGGCCCTGTCCGCCTTCAAGACCAGGGATCGGACCCTGGCGGAGGAGGTCAAAGCCGACGATCCGATCGTGAACCAATACCAGGTCCTCGTCGAGGATCGATGCGCGAGCCTCATCGCCACCCAACAGCCGGTAGCTCAAGA
>JAEWSV010000546.1 GCA_023398155.1 Spirochaetota bacterium | reverse complement strand
ACATACGAGACGGAGACTTCGGTCTTCACCCGATCCAAGCCCATCGATTCGAATTGCAGGTAGGCCATGGTTCCGGTCGCGTCCTGCGTCAGGGTCTGATCGATGCGTATCGCTATTTCGGAGCCGGCCTCCATCTTTCCTCCGACGAGGTGGGCGGCTATGATCTTCTCGGTAACGGTCTTTCCCACGTGTTCCTCCGTACTTCTCTCGATAGTAACTATGGGGGCCCGCATTGTCCATACTCCCTTTGACGTTCAGGGAGCGCCGGGCTAAAATTAGCCAATGATGCATCCCGGTACCCGTTCTGTCTCCGCGGCCTTGCTCGCCTTGCTTTGCGTCGGCGCTTGCGCCAGGGACCGAACCGCGAAGAGCGAGACTCATCCTCCCGAAACCGAGACCGCCGTCCAGGGCGCGGTCCCTCCGCGATCATCTCCGGCCATCGTCGTCCCCAAGCCCACCATGAAGACCGTGAATTCCGATGCGAAGCCCTCGATCCGTACCATGCTAACGGATCCCCTCTTACCGACGGGATCCGAGACGCCTCGATTGCCGAACGATTTCGTCATCGGCCGGATCGGCGGAGGGGACGCCGTGCAGGAGGCGTACCTATTCGTCATGGCCTTTCTTGAAGCCCTCGGCCGGAATGAGGACGTTTCCGGCCTCTTCTCGGAAAACGGGAAGGAAGATGCAGCTTCCGCCGCGCGACTCGTCTCCGCCATAGGGCCGGCCTCTCCCCGGGCGGGAAGCGGGGTGTTTGAGGAAAGCGGCGAAGTCTCTTTCTTGGTTCGTTTCGTGGGCAAGGAACGCTCTTCCCAAGGCGAAGTGCATCTCGTCAGGTCGGGTTCCTCGTGGCTCGTAGATGAATTCATCTTGGGTGAACCGGAGGCGGATTATGGGGCGGACGGAAGGGCGCGCTTCGATCCCTTTACGTATACGCGCTTCCTCTAGGAGTAGGATATGGCAACGCCGATCAAGCGGATTGAGAAAGACTTTCTATTGAAAGTGCTCTTCGATGAGCAGATCCCCATTATGCTTCACTTCGGACGGTCCGAGTACGTCCTGACTGTCGCGCAGGCTCCGAAGCTCGATATCCGCTTCAAGCCAAACATCGCCATAGCCGGCCTCCGCGCCGGCGGCCGGCTCGACCTCATGTTCGACTATCGCGGTCAGACCATAACCTTTACGGCCGCTGTGGAGGACGTCAAGGACGGCATCATCATCGCCGAGGCTCCCGAGTTCCTCTACAAGAACCTGAGCCGGTCGTATTCGCGCGTCTTGTCGCCCGCCGACTTGCGCGTCTCCTTCTCCTTCCACGGCGACCGCTACACGCTCGCGTTTCCGAAGCTCCAGGATTTCGAACCCTTGGAGGAACCCGGCTATTCGGAGCATTTCGATCCGCGGGACATCAAGGAACTCATCGCTCAGCTTTCCGTTTGGGCGCACGATGCGGCGAGCGGCCACAAGCTCGTGATGTTCAAGGACGCGAAGCCGTCATTGTTGGAGGAGCGCATCATTTCGGAAACGGGCAAGGTGCTCTTCATCCCTTCCACCCAAACCGATCTTCCCCAGGTCGACCCATTCCCGAAGCCGCGCATCATCACCGAGGACCTCTTCAAACGATTCCAAGAGAGTTCGGGCACGGATCGCCTCGCGATCGATCAATCGATCAGCCGTTTCCTCAAGTCCAAGCGCGACGCTTCAATCTATTCGGAGGCATGGGTCCCCATCCTCTTCCAAGAGTACGTGATCGGCTATATCCGCGTCTGGATAGACGCGCCCGGAAAGCCTCCCTTCGACTATTCTATCATCGATACCCTTTCCCAGTTCTCCAAGGTCCTCGCGTTCTCGCTCAAGGAGCAGGGATACTTCAAGGCGGGACAGGTCAAGAAAGAAATATTCCAGGGCAAAGTGATCGACGTGAGCGCTTCGGGGTTGCTGTTCGCGTATCCCCACTCGACGTTGGCGGAAGCCCTATTGCCGGATTCCGACCTGGACGTCCAGCTCGCGACTCCGCGCCGCGTCATCAACGTGCGGGCCAGGATAGTGCGACGTTACAAGGATAGCCGGCTCCATTACTTCGGCTGCCGCTATTCGGAGATCGCCCCCGAGGACCTCCGGTTCCTCTTTGAGCATATCTACGGGAAACCCTTCACCGACGCGGATACCTCGGCGATCGTCGGCAAGTCGTAGGGCGGGACGTCAGCGAGCGGCGGGATCGGGAGATAAAAAAAGCGGCGGAAGAATCCGCCGCCATCTTGGCTTATTCTTCTATCGATATGCCGTGGCGTCGCCTCGGGAAATTCTTCTTCATCGCGACGCCGTTCTTCTTATCGTTATAAATGAACCCTTCGTTCCAATATTCCAAGGCGGCGAAGAGGGCGTTGCCGCCGTCGTAGTCGTCGCTGCGTTCCGTCCGGAACGAGACGAAATCTCCGAGCTCGTCGAACCGCTGCTCGTGCAGGCATTCCAGGCGTTTCCGGTTGAACTCGTTCCATTTCTCCAAATCCTTGAAGCCCTCGCCCTCGTCCTCTACGATGAGTCGCGCTTCATGCGGGTTGAAGGAATACCAAACCTTGACCTTCTTTTCCAAGTCGCTCTTGTTTCCGTGCTTGACGGCGTTCTTGATTATTTCGGAAATCTGCTGTTCCAGGAGGTTGAGCTCCTTTATTTCCGGAGGCGCGGATTGCACGATGAGGAGGGTGAAGTAGCGAATCTGGCGGAAATCCGAAGGGAATTCCTTGTAGAGCATGTTGGTCTTATCAAAAAGCTTGGACGATCCGTCGACCTTGATTTCCTTGATTTCTTCCATGAATTACCTCGTTAGGATTCCATCTGCTTGACCGCGTCTTCGATGGTGGCGCTGATCGGGAAGTAGCCCATAAGTTTGGTAAGCTCGATGACCTTCTTGACGGAGCCGTGGATATTCGTGATCGTCAGTTTGAGGTTCATCTTCTTTATCGTCGAGCAGATGTAGATCAAGGCGCCGATACCCGACGAGTCGATATAATCGACGCTCTGCAGGTTGATGATGAACCGTTCGACTTTCTTCTCAAGCATCTTCATGACGAGCTCTTTGAGCTTGTATGAATTGTAAAGGTCCATCTCGCCGTTGACGTCGATGATGTACGTTTCTCCGTTCTTGCGGATTTTCAGTTCCATAAGTACTAACGCTCCTCGATCTACAGTTTCGCCTTCATGGCCAGGAGAGTCTGATCGTCGTGCTGGCGGGTGATCCCTCCGAATGCGTGTACGTCAGAATTGATTTTTGCGGCTATGTCCTTGGGTGATAATTCATGGAATTTATGGAGCATGGTCGTAAGGCTCTTCACGCCGTATTGCTTGCCCGCCTGATTGATGGCCTCCACGACTCCGTCGGTGTACAGAAGGATCACGTCCCCGGTCCCCAGCTTGAATTTGGCCGACGCGTATTCGGTGCTTTTCTCCACGCCGATCGGTACGCTCTGCATCTCGATCGCGTCCACGAGGCCCGTGGATTCCCGCCATACGAGGGGGTTCCGGTGCCCTGCGTTCGCGAATTCGCAGTCTCCGGTCAAAGGATTGTAGATCAGAATTTGCAGGGTGGCAAAGTGGTCGATGTCGATTTTTCCGGTGATGCCGCGATTAACCCAGTTCAGGATGGTGGAGGCGTCCTTATCGGTGTTGGTGACGAGGTGGAGGATGGCTCGGATCATCACCATGATGAGGCTCGCGCTTATGCCT
>JAEWSV010000489.1 GCA_023398155.1 Spirochaetota bacterium | reverse complement strand
GTCCCTTCCCGCCGCCGGGGTTGGACGCCGCGCGCTTCGCGGTCCCGCCGGGGCCCCTCCGCATCGGCGTCTTCACGGGTTCCTTCGACCCGTTCCAGATGACGCACCTGGAGACGGCGCTCCGCTTCCTTTCCCGCGGCGAACGGGCGGCCGACATCGTCCTCGTGATACCGGAAGGCTCCTACTCGCTATTGAAGCCCGGCCGGTCCGAGTACGGCTATCGGTACGACATCCTGCACCGCCAGGCCGCGGAGGCCTTCCGGCCCTTCATCATGCCCTTGGATATAGGCGAGGACCAGGACACCATCGGCATCGTACGGAGGCTCATCAACCTTTTCGCGGGTAGAGACCTTATCCTCACCCACGTGCTCGGCTCCGACGTGTTCCCCTTCGCCGCGAAGTGGTATCCGAAAGATCTGGAGACGTGGAACCGGGAGGCGCTCAACCGGGACGTCACGCTTGATTTCGGCGCCTTCGTCGTGAAGCGGGAGCGCACGGATCGGGTAGCGGAGAGCGTACGGGAAGCGCGGAAGCTCGATATTCCCGTCCAGCTGGACCCGCGCCCCATCGGGACCCCGTCGTCCACTCAGCTCCGCGAGCACGGGGTCTTCACCATCGTCTTTCCCACCGCCGAAGTCCTAGAAAAGCTCGAGGTGGTGTTCCGCTACGGCATGCATCGCCACTGGCTCACCGAGAAGGGCGGTCCCGAATACGAGATCTGATCCCGGAATTACGCGCGGAGAAAGAGGTCCGCGCTACTGCTTGGCGCCTTCCGAGGCTCCGACGCCGAAGGCCCGCGCTTCCTCGCGCAGAACCTCCCTGTTCAGGATGGAGAGGATAAGCACCGAACCTTCGGGCAGATGGTAGGGGGCGGAGAATTGGCCGCCCGGATGATCGGTCGCGACGATGCGGCGCCGTTCGCCCGTCGGAAGCAGCGCCTCCAATTTAAGGGCGAGCGGGTAGGGATATTCGGGCAACGTACGCTCGAAGAGGCCGAAGACCTCGCCCTCGCCCACCTTGGCCGGAGCGGCGACGACGAGGGCCACGCGGGTATTGGCCGCGACGACGGCCTGTCCGGCGGGGAGTTGGGAGACTACGGTTTCTCCCGCTTCGCCGCTCTGGGCGGGACGGGCGGAGAAGGTGAAGAAGATACCCGACTGTCGGATGCGTTCCATGGCGTCCGCCACCGGCAAGCCGACGAGATCCGGGACCTTCACCATCGCGTTTTCCGGACCGCGGCTCACGACGAATTCCAAACGGGTCGGTCCGGACACGTCAGTTCCCGGCTCCGGCTTCTGCTCCAGGATGGTGCCCGCGGCCTCCGTAGAGAACTGGTACATCGGCGGTTCCTTGAGCGCGAGCAGGGGACGCGAACTCGTGGAAAAGAGCGTCTGCAAGTGCATCTTCACGTCATCCAAGTTTTGGCCGACGTAGTTCTCCACCTTGTCCACCACCATACCGCGGCTCACCACGAGCCTGATGCGCCGCCCCGCCTTGACGATGGCCCCGGGAGCGGGGTCCTGGTCCAGGATGGAGCCCTTATCCGCGGCGTTTTGCGAATAGCGGAGCTGGATGCGCGGATAGAGTTCCTTGATTTGCAATTCCAGGAGGGCCGAGGTCAGTTCCTTGCCGGTGACGTCGGGGACCATCGTCTGCTCGGCGCCCCGGACGGCGATGAAGAAGACGGTGAGGGCTACCAGGGTGACGAACGCGATGAGCGCGATGGCCGCCGCGATGAAGACGCGGAGGCGCGCGGAAACGTAGGACTCGATCTTGTCCAGGTCGAAGTCCAGGTTGATATCGAAACGATTGAAAAGCCGCATCAGTTTCCGTCCCCGCTAAACGTCCGATCCGCCGGTCCGCGATCCGCGCCGAGCCGGGAGCCTCTGAAATCACGGGCCCCATTCAGGAAAGAGCGCCAATCCATGGCTTTCTTGCCGCCGTACTGCAGACGGGTCACCGCGAGAAGGCCGTCCCCCGTTTGTAGCAGTATACCCGCGGCCTTGTCTATGCCCAAGACCGTCCCCGCGGGCGCCGAAGGGAGAGAGATCGGTCCCGCGTAAGGCCGCGCCTGTAGGACGAAAAGGATTTGTCCACGGTGCGTCGTGAAGGAGAGGGGCCACGGCGTATACGCCCTGATCCGCGCGTCCAAGTCCAGGGCGCTCCGATTCCAGTCGATACGGCCGTCTTCCTTGGCGATCATCGCGCAGTAGGTCGCGGCCGCATTGTCCTGGGGCACCGGCTTCGCGGTCCCCGCGGCGATGGCGTCCACAGCCTCCAGGACGAGGTCCGCCCCCCGACCCGCGGTGAAGGCGGACAAGGCCTCGGAGGTCTCGGTGAAGTCGAGCGGAACGCGCTCTTGGACGAGGATGTCGCCCGCGTCCATCTCGAGCGCCAGGCGTTGGACGGAAATGCCCGTCTCGCTTTCCCGGTTCAGGATAGCGGCGGGGATGGGCGTCGCGCCTCGGTACTTGGGAAGGAGGGAAGGATGGAGATTGATTCCTCCCGCGGGAAAAAGGCCGAGGAACTTGGGTCCGAAGATCCGGCCGTAGGCCACCGATACGAGGAGCTCGGGTTTCAGTTCAGCGACGGCCGCGCGAGAGGCGGCGGCGAGTTTTTCCGGTTTCAGGATAAGGAGGGGAGAGCGCCCCGCCGCGATCCGTTCGGCCGAAAGCCGTTCGGCGGCCGCGCCCACCTCGGTCGGCTCGCTCGACCCGTGCCGGCCTTTCGGCGTATCGGGATTCGTGAGCACCCCGACGACTTCGTGCGCGGCCGAGCGCGCGAGTATCTCCAGCGCCGGGACGGCGATGGCCGGGCTCCCGGCGAAGAGTATCCTCATCGATCAGGCCCGCTTCTTCTTCTCGTAGAGGGAGAGGACCTTGTTCCGCTTGGCCTCCGACAACCGGTCGATGAAGAGGGTGCCTTCCAGGTGGTCGTATTCGTGGAGGATCACCCTGGCCAGGAAACCTTCCGCGTCGATCGTGAAGGGC
>JAEWSV010000441.1 GCA_023398155.1 Spirochaetota bacterium | reverse complement strand
CCCGTAGACCATCGGCTGGATCATCAACGCGGTGTCCTCGTCGTTCTGGTCGTCCTTGGCGAGAAGGCGCGATATTTCCCTCAGGGTTATCTGGAGTTGGCCGAAGGCGGAATCGAAGAAGCCGGTCGGCAGGTACGGCGCGTATTCGTCGACGAATTCGAGCGCGCTCTTGGTTGGATGATCAGAAACGATCTCTTTGTCCAGCCTTCGTTTATGCTCCGCGATCGCCGCGACATCCCTATCGCGTCCTTCCAATTCGGCGAGCCGCTCCTCGATGCGTAACATCCCCTTCACGAGGAAGAGCACCTCATGGGCCGCGAAAGTTGCGCCGACCCACTTCGCGAAGCCGGGAATGGTATCGCGGACAAGGCCGAAATTATGGAGCGTCGGATAGGTGGTGACCGCGAGGTTGGATGAAACGACGACCTTGAGCAGCATCGGGTTATCCGTAGCTCCGTATGTCTTACCGACCAGGCCTGCGCACTTCTCGAGCAATACCTTGAGATCTTTCTTTACGTCCGTCTCACCGAGCCGAGAGGCGATCCGCGCGTCCAAAATGAATCCGGGTAGGATCGGAAACCCAAGCTCAGCGAATTCGTTCGCCTGACGGCCGCGGATACCGAGAAGCTCGGGGGCGACTTTCTTCGGGATCACATCTATATGACTGAAAAAATGTAAACGCTCGTCCATTTTAACCCTCCCCGACCTAGAAAAGTTTAAGCGGCGTGTTCACCGGGCCGTGCAGGAAGGCCTCGAACTGGTGGCTGGCCCCTTGATTCAGGTAGCGCTGAAGTTTCGCTACGTCCTTGATATCGTTGCCGACGACGGCGAACTGGATCGAGCTGCCGTGCTTAACTTTGCCCCATTTAAAGAGGGCGTTGATATCCACGATGCGCTCGCCTTCGTAATAGATATATACGTCGAGACCGGGATTCTTGGTCTTGTAGCTGTTGATGATGCGCTTCCACGCTTCGACGTTGCCGTTATGGAAGAGTTCGTTCTGGACCACCACGGAATACATAGGCGTCATGCGCACGGCGCCCTTCGGCGCCACGACCGCGGGCGCGGGAGTCGGAGCCTTAACGGGTACGGCTGCGGGGGCGGCGGCCTTGGGGCCCCGCTTTCCTTTAGCCGCGGTTTTAGCGGCTTTCGCTGGCGCTGCGGGTTTCGCGGACTTCGGCTTCTTTACGGAATATTCGCCCTTATACAGTTCCTGAGGTACCTTCGGTGAATTCCCCTCGATGAAATCCAACGCGAGGGATGCGGCCTGCGCGCAAACGTCGTCGGCGCCCTTTTCGAAACGGCCGGCATATACGACGGCGAGCTCACGACGGCGTATCATGCCGAACGATGCGAGCTGCCCCGCGACCTTCGGGTTCGCGACCACGAGGCCGAGGTCCGGATGATGATAGGCCAGCACCATATCCACCGCGTTCCATTTCGCGAATTCCTCGGCGAGGGCGGACAAATCTTCGGCGGTACCTTCAAGGTTACGGGAACTCACCCGGTATCCCAATTTATCGGCCAGCAGCATGCGGAGCAGGACCGCGAGGCGATCGGCGCCGACCGGCTCTTCGCTCGCGGCCAGGATGTCCGCGAGGTTCTCTTTATCCGCGAGCGACTCGACGAAAGAGATGGTTCCCTTGATGTGTCGAACAGCCGCGTTGAATCCTGTTCTCGTTGAAAGAATCTCAAATTTGTTCATTACGTTCGCCATGAGGGCCTCCAAGAAAAAACGCCCCCGGTAGACCGGGGGCGTTCATTTTAGCGATTCTACCTATCAAACCTCACGGATTCCGCCGTCGTCCCTGCTCTTCGGCTTCCGTCCGCGCTTGCCCTTCGGCTTAGCGGCGTCGACCACGCCGGCCTGAGCCTTCTTGCGACCGCGCGTCTTCGGGGCCGCCGTAGGCGCCGGCGCCGGCTCGGCGAGCGAATCCGCGATCATCGCGGGCTCGTTCTCTCCGGCATTCAGCATATCCAGGTATTCCTTGGCAGGATCCTTCCGAGCCGCGCCTTCCGGGCCCTCCTCGGAGAACGACTGCGCGATATCCTGGCGCACCGTCGAGCGGCGGCGGCTGAAGGACGCGAACGCCGCATCCTGGAAGCCCTTGGAAACGCCGTGAAGGAACTCGTTGAGCACGTTGGCCATACCGTCCAGGGTAGCCTTTTTCCGCTTGATGGACGTGATATCCACGTCGAGAAGCAGGCCGGGCTGGATATGGTAGGGGTTGATCATATAATCGAAGCTCTTGAACTCCCTCTCCAAGAAGGTGAGGCGCTCTTCCATAACGCGGCGCTGAACGGGGTACTGATATCCGTACATCCCCTTCATCTTATCGCGCATGAGGATGAGCTTGTGCCGGAGCTTGTCCTTTTCGTAGATATAGGTCCGGTTCATGCGCTCGACTTCGGTCTCCGCGGGCTTCACGAAGCTGATCTCGTCCCAGACCTTCGCGATGTCCTCGTAGAGCGGGTCGCCGGTCTTCTCTTTCACGTTCCGGCGGATCTTCTTCTTGTAGATCTTGGCGAGGTCGGCGAAGTCCGTCACCCGGGTGAGGAACTTGGAATCCTCGTAGATCATGCCGAGCACGTCCCAGAGGTGCAGGACCTCGGTCTCGAAGCTCTTGATCTGGACGTCGTAGGCCTTGCGCTCTTCGATCAACTGGGCGTTGTCGTAGTAACGCAGGCGGATTTGGTAGCGCTCGTCGGGCAGTACCGCGACATCCGTCTCCTCGTACTCGCGGATAAGGAGCTCGCGAGCGTTCTTGAGGTTCTCGATGTACTGGTACCCCATCTTGGAGGTGTCAAGGATGGAGGTAATGGAGTTGATGGCCGTGTTGAAACCGCGGTTCCGGATGTTCTCCATATCCACGATCTTCTTGAGATTCTCGCGGACGTTGAGCTGATCGAAGGTTGCCGGGTCGATTTCGGCGCGCAGATCGCTGATGCGGTCCATGAGACTCTTGGCGATGATCGCGTAGCGTTTTGCCTTGGGGTCGTCCGGCTTGTCGTCGGTGAAGTTCTCCACGGAATTCATCTTCTGGAAAATGAGCTCGCTGTCGGACAACTCCTCCAAGCCCTGATCGATCCGGTCGTCCTTGAACTTCTCGATTTCCTTATCTATGGAATCGATGATGTGCTTGGAGATCAGGTCCTTGATGAGGTATTCAACCGTGACCTGATAGTGGAAAATCGGGCTGATGAGTTCGGAATCAAGGATATTGACCGATAGCTTAACGTCGCAAACCGTACGCGGCTTATAGATGCTATCCTTGAA
>JAEWSV010000437.1 GCA_023398155.1 Spirochaetota bacterium | reverse complement strand
CCTACGACGAGGGAACCAAGGGCGGCAACGCCGCCGATAACAAGAAGGTGAAGGGGACCATCCACTGGCTGTCCGCGGAGAAGGCCTTGCCCATAGAGGCGAGGCTCTACGACTACCTCTTCTCGACGGAGCGCCCCATGGACGTCCCGCCGGGAGGCAGCTTCCTGGATAACCTGAACCCCGACTCCTTGGAAACCGCGGCGACCGCGTACGCGGAGCCGTGCTTGGCTTCCGCGAAGCCGGGAGATTTCTTCCAGTTCGAGCGCGTCGGTTACTTCGCGCGGGATCCGGAAACTTCTGCCGGCAAACCGGTCTTCAACCGGTCGGTGGGTCTGCGCGACACGTGGGCGAAGATAGAGAAGAAGGCGGGGGCGTAGAAGAAGGCTGACGATGAGGGGCAATGCACCGCGGCGGTTCGCCTGAAACGCCGCGGTGGGGTTTCATCCTTCGCTTGAGCCGCTCGGCTTCTCGAAGTCGTAGACCTCTTTCGCCCAGGTCATGGACCAGCGGCCAAGAGGCATCAAGACTTCCCTTAGCAGGAGTCCGCGTTCGGTCAGTCTATAGCCGGCTTCCGCTTTCTCCACGATATCCGCCTCTCTCAGTTCTCTGATGCGGACGTTGAGGATGGACGGCGAGACAGTTTCGCAGGCGGCCTGTAATTCCCTGAACGTCGCGGTCTTTCCCCCGCCGAGATTCCAGATGATACCGAGGGCCCAGCGGCGGCCGAGCAGATCGAAAAGAGCGTTGATGGGGGCTCCCGAGTGGGAGCCCCTCGTTTTACTTCCCGGTCGCGGTGTTGACATCGCGGTGATTCTATCCCGAGAAGACGCCGCGGGGAAAGGCCCGCGGCGCCCAGCGGCTTACCTCTTCTTCTTCGCCTCTTTTACGGTAATTCCTCCGAGTCCGATATTCTCATCCTCGTATTCTTGAATGTAGGTAAAGAATTTTTCCGGGGGCATCATCGTGGCCTCGGCCGCGGCCGTGGTGAGCTTGTCGATGAGGGCGGTTTTCTTTTCTTCGCTGATTCTGCTCATGGCGATGGTGATTACGGGCATTGGATTCTCCTTGTGCTATCGAAATTGTAGCGCGCTACTAAATCAATAGCACCGCGTCGGACCCTTGTCAAGGCCGGCGTTGTATCCTCGCGTTTTTCCTTCTCAAATCTTCGTGACACTGAGTGAAATTCGTATACTAAAACTAATAGTATTAGTATAATGGATATGTCAGGAGGATTTTATGGGAGAAACCCTATTCATAGAGACGGTTGAGGGGCGATTTGCGTACGACGAGGCCGGGGCCGGGCCACTGGTCGTCTGCGTCCCTTCCATGGGGGACCTGCGGCAGGAGTACCGATTCCTGGCGCCGCTCCTCGCGGCGGCCGCATTCCGGGTCGCGACGCTCGATCTGCGGGGCCTCGGAGAAAGCTCCATCGCCTGGAAGGACTATTCGGTGGTCGGCGTCGCGTCCGATATCGGCGCGCTGATAGAACGGCTCGACGCGAAGGGCGCCATAGTGGTCGCCGATTCGATGGGCGCGGGTGCGGCGGTCTACCTCGCGGCCGAGCGTCCCGATCTCGTCAACGCCCTGGTCCTCATGGACCCCTTCGTCCGGGGCGCGCCGAAACCGATCGAGAAGGTCTTGTACTCGGTACTCTTTGCCGCCCCCTGGGGGCCGCTCGTTTGGAAGAGTTACTACGCCGCCCTCTATCCGAGCCGAAAGCCGGCGGATTTTCCTGATTATACGCGTCGCCTATCCGCGAATCTCGCGGAGAAGGGGCGCATGGCGGCCCTACGGGCCATGATGCTCGCCTCCAAGGAAGCGTCCGGCCGCGCGTTGAGCCGCGTCCGTTGCCCGTCCGTGGTCATCATGGGGAAGCGCGATCCCGATTTCAAGGATCCCGAGGCCACGGCCCGCGCCTTGGCGGACGAACTCGGCGCGGCCTATCGGATGGTGGAAGGCGCAGGCCACTATCCTCATGCGGAATTTCCCGAAGAGACGGCTTCCCTCATCCTGGACTTCCTCGCGAGCGCGGCGCGACCGGGGGCCGGCCGTGCCTAGGAAGGGCCTCTCGAAAGCCGCGATCCTGGAGGCTGCCGGCAAACTCGTGGACCGCGACGGGGCGGAAAGCCTCACGCTCACGCGCCTCGCGGAGGTGCTCGGTATCCGTCCTCCCTCGCTGTTCAACCACTTCGGGAGCCTCGCGGAGCTGCGGACGGCCATGGCCCTGCGCACAACCGCGGATCTGGCCGACGCATTGGAAGCCGCGTGCGCCGCGGCCGCGGCGGGAGAGGGCATCCGGGCTCTCCTCGTCGCGTACCGCGCCTACGTCGCGCTTCATCCCGGCCGTTACGGAGTCTTCGTCCGCATGGGCCGCGCCACGGCCTTCGCCGATCCTGACTTCGTGCGGGAAGAAGGACGGATCTTGGAGCTGGGATTCAAGCTGTTGGATCCGTACGGCTTGGACCGGCCGGGGAAGGTGCACGCGCTCCGCGGAATACGGAGCCTCGCCCACGGCTTCGCCGAGTTGGAAGGCATGGGCGGCTTCGGCCTGGACGTGGACTGCGACGAGAGCTTCGCGGTCCTCGCCGAGACCCTCGTCGCCGGGCTGGAGGCTCGGAAGCGGGAACGGCCGCGGGAACGGTCGGCGGCGGACGCGTGAAGCCCCCCCGCGCTCCAGAAAGGCCGCGCTTCGGAAAGGCCGCGCTTCGGAAGGGCCGCGCTCCTACGGCGCCAAGGCCCCGCGCGCGATGAGCTCGGTCCTCAGGACGACCCTTGCTTCCGTCGGCTTCTTCCCTTCGACCAGATCGGCGAGCATGGCGATGCCCGCTTCCGCCATGGCCGCGATGGGTTGGCGGACCGCGGACACGGGCGGGTCCATGAGCTCCAAGATCGGCGAATCGTCGAAGACGGCGAGCGCGATGCCGGTTCCCGCCCCGCCCGCGTCGCGCCAGCCTTCCAGCGCGCCGAGCATGAGGGGACCGCCCGCGGCTATGAAGAGAGCGTCGGGGGCGAACGGCGAGGCGAGGAGACCCCGCGCGGCCGCGCGGGCGGCGTGGGCTTCGTACGGCGAGCGTTCCACTCGTACTTCGTCGCATCCCGCCTTGCGGAGCGCCGACTCGTACCCGGCGATGCGTTCGGCGGTATAGCCATAGCGCTGGGGCCCTACGAGGAAGGCGACGCGTTTCTTGCCCGCGGCGATGAGCCGCTCGACCATAGCGGCCGTACCCCCCTCGTTGTCCACGTCCACGGAATAGGCGCCGGGGGCGAAGGTAGAGCCGATGCTCACGTAGGGGAGCCGCTCGGCGGCCAGGGCCCCGAGCGTACGCTGGTCCAAGAGCTCGGCCGCCACGAAGAGGGCGTCCACCGACCTGCAGCGGAGAGCCCGGTTGAAGGATTCGGCTCCCGCTTCCCCCGCGTCGGGGGTGAGGATGACGGTCTGGATGCCGCGCCTAGCCGCGGTCGCGACCACCGCGACGATGAGGGAAGCCCAGAACGCGCCCTCGTAGACGGGGCCCGCGTCGTTCGGGATGGCCAGGGCGAAGGCTCCCGATCGCCGCCGCGCGAGGGCGCTCGCCGTGGCGTTGGGATGGAAGTTATGTTGGGCCGCGAGGGCGCGGATGCGCTCGCGCTTCTCGGCGCTGACGCCGGCCTCTCCGTTGAGCGCTTTGGATACCGTTCCCTTGGTGGTTCCGGCGAGCTTCGCGATAGTCTCCATCGTGATCCGTCGCATGGGTGCCCCTTCCATGCGGTCTTGACAGACCGCGTCGGTTCGCTATGATAGAATAAAATACCGGTTTCGTCATCTTAAAAATTTATTTTTGGTAGGTTGTATTAAATAGATATCTATAAATGAAAAGATTCTTATGTGAGCGTTCTATATTGTAGAGAAACCGGTTTCTAGAAGGAGTATCGATTGAAGAATACGCCCCTCGTGCGCAGCGATCCGGTAGCGCGCTTGCCTTGGGAAGAGCGAAAGGCGGGAGATTCGGCGCCCCTCTGGCGCTATTCGCGGAATCCGGTGATCGGGCGGGACGCGGCGAAAGGCGCGAACAGCATCTTCAACAGCGCCGTCGTTCCCTTCGATGGCGGCTTCGCGGGAGTGTTCCGCTGCGACGATACCGCGCGGCGCATGAACATCCGCGTGGGCCGGAGCGCCGACGGGCTCTCATGGAAGATCGCCGACGAGCCCATCGCCTTCGTCGAGCAGCCTGGCCTGCCCGCCTCGGAATACAAGTACGATCCGCGCGTCGTTCCGTTGGAAGGCCGTTATTACGTCATGTGGTGCGACGGCAACCACGGCGCGTCCATCGGCCTCGGCGTCACCGACGACTTCGAGCGTTTCGAGCGCCTGGAGAATCCGCTCATGCCCTTCAACCGCAACGGCGTCCTGTTTCCGCGTCGGATCGACGGCCGCTACGCCATGCTGAGCCGGCCGAGCGATTCGGGCCATACTCCCTTCGGCGATATCTTCTACAGCGAGAGCCCCGATCTCACCTTTTGGGGCCGCCACCGCCACGTCATGGGTACGCGGGGCAGCGATAGTCCGTGGCAGAGCACCAAGATAGGCCCGGGGCCCGCGCCCATAGAGACGAAGGAGGGCTGGCTCCTCCTCTACCACGGAGTGCTCACGAGCTGCAACGGCTTCGTGTACAGCATGGGAGCCGCCCTTCTGGACCTGGATGAGCCCTGGAAGGTCATCGCGCGCGGGCGGCCTTACCTCCTAAACCCGTGCGAGAGCTACGAGTGCGTCGGCGACGTACCGAACGTGGTATTCCCCTGCGCGGCGGTCGCGGACGCGGCTTCCGGCCGCCTCGCCGTTTACTACGGATGCGCCGACACCGCTACCGGCCTCGCCTTCGGCTACGTGGATGAACTCGTCGCCTGGGTGAAAGAGAACGCGCTGTGACGCGCGTCGCGCGGGGCGCCGGGGAGGGGGCCGCGCTCGGTGCGGCGGACCGCGCGGCGCTCGCCGATCTCGCCTCCTGGGCGCGTCGGGAACTCTCAAGCGACATCTTGCCCTACTGGCAGTCGCGCGGGCGGGACGCGGGAGGGGAGGGGTTCCTCGGCGAGATCCGTTCGGACGACGTACCGGTTCCCGCGGTCCACCGGTCCGTCGTTATGGTCGCCCGTCACCTTTGGACCTTCGCGGCGGCCTCCCGCGCCCTCGCCGACCCCGCGCGGCTCTCCCTCGCGAACGAAGCCTATCGGTATCTCATGGACCGCTTCCGCGACCGCGAACGCGGCGGCTTTTTTGGGACGGTCACGTCCGAAGGGAAACCAGCCGTACGGAAGAAACAGATCTACGGCCAGGCCTTCGCTCTCTACGCCCTTTCCGAGTACGCCCGCGTCCCTTACCTACGGGCGGAGGCGCGCGCCGAGGCGCTATCCTTCGCTCGAGCCCTCTACGGGCTCCTTGAAAGCCGCGCGCGGGAGCGAAGGTACGGCGGCTACCACGAGGCGCTCGGCGAGGACTGGGCGGCGACGGACGACCGCACGCTGAGCCCCGCCGACCTGGACTGCGACAAATCGATGAACACGAACCTCCACGTGCTCGAGGCCTTCACGAACCTGTATCGCGCATCGCCTTCGGAGGAGCTACGCGAATCCATCGTTTCCCTGCTCGAAGTCCACGGCACGCGCATCGTCCAGGCCGACGGCCACCTCGGCCTTTTCTTCCGCGACGATTGGTCGCGCCTGGAACGGAAGGTCTCGTACGGCCACGACATCGAGGCGAGCTGGCTCATGGAGGAGGCGGTCGAACTTTTGGAGGAATCGGGCTCGGCTGGCGGCGCGGCCGCCGGCGGAGCGGCTGCC
>JAEWSV010000424.1 GCA_023398155.1 Spirochaetota bacterium | reverse complement strand
TTTTGAGCATCCACGAAGCTTTCTCCAAGAGGACCGTCTGGACGGCCGCTATCGCGAACAACGCGGCGGTCTCCGTCCTGAGGACGTTCGCGCCGACGAGCGTGGGCGCGAAGCCCGCGGCCATGAGCGTTTCCGCCTCCAAAACCGCGAAACCGCCTTCGGGGCCGACGGCCAAGGCTACGGCGTGCGGATCGCCGCTAAGATAGCCGTGGAGCGTGCCCTGCGCAAGAGGGTCCTGGTGAAGAAGGATGCCGACGCCGCCGCCGCGCTCCCGAGAAATGGCTTCCCACCGCTCCAAGGCGACCTCCAAGGAGGTCGGAGCCGCAACGACGGTGGCGATATCCGATCCGCTCTGCTGGCGCGCTTCCTTGGCGATCCGTTCCCACCGATCGCGCTTGGCGGCGGCGTCGGAAGGCGACTCCACGCGGGAAACCGAGCGCCGGGCTACGAAGGGGATGATGCAGGCTACGCCCGCCTCCACCGCTTGCCGCACGATGAGGTCCATCTTCTGGCCTTTAGGCAGGGCCTGGAGGAGCACGAGGGGCGGTAACGCGGGCAGGGCCGCGCGTCGGCTCGCGTCGGCCGCGCGCTCGGCTTCCAGCCCCTCAGCACCCGCCTCGCACAGCCCCGGAGCGGCTTCCGGCCGGGCGATAGCCGGTTCCGGCGCTACCCTCTCTACCTGAGCCGCTAGGGACGACGGACCGACGGACACGATGACCGCGACGGACTCTTCACCCGAAGGGAACAGGGCGCGGAAACGGTCTCCGCTCCCGAGCCTGAGCACCCGGGCCAGGTAGCGGAAATCTTTCCCCGAAAGACGAAAGAGGCCGTCCTCGGCCGGCCTCTCTTCCACGATGCAACGGCGCACGGAAGCGGAACCGCGTCAATCGACCGGCGCCAGGGGGGCCGTTTTGGCGGCCGCCGGTCCCGTTCCGGCCGCGCCTTCGGCGATCGCGTCCCCCTCGGCGGCGGCCTTCGCCTCGTCCTGTAGGACCTTGAGGGTTTTGGCGCCCTTCATGAGTTGGGCGTATTTGCCCCCGCGAAGGATATCCACGGCGGCCTGGAGCTGGATATCGTACTCCAAGTCGTAGACCGGCGCGATCGTTGTCCGGTTCCGCTCGTCGCGGACCAGGCGATTCAAGAGGGTTTCGTCCAACAGGTAGGCGGCCGCGAGCTCCTTTACGAAGGCGGCGGTCCGGGTATCGGAAGCTTGCGGCTCAGCCTTCACGAACGCGGGGATCTTGCCGTCGCCGATGAGGCGGTTAAGGCTCTCCGCCTCCGCGTCCGTGAACTCGGGGAACTTGACTTCCATATCGGGAGGGATGCCGACTTTATCGATGTTTACGTCGCTCGGCGTGTAATAGCGCGAAGTAGTGATCTTGAAGCCGGCGGCGTCGATCGGATAGACCTGCTGCACCGACCCCTTGCCGAACGACTTCTCGCCCACGAGGTAGGCGCGGCCGCGATCCTTGAGCGCTCCCGCGACGATCTCGGAGGCCGAGGCGGACCCGCGGTTGATGAGCACCACTACCGGCAGGTCCCTGGAAAGGAGCGTCTTGTTCTTAGCGGTGAACACGGCGTTCTCGCCGGGGATGCGGGACTTGGTGGAGACCACTACGCCGCCGTCCAGGAAAAAGTCCGAAACGCCGATAGCTGCCTGCAGGAGACCGCCGTAGTTGTTCCGGAGGTCCACGACGACGGCCTTGAGGTTCTTGGACTTGAAGGATTCGAGCGCGTCGCCGACCCGCTCCGTCGTCATCGGCGTGAACGTGCTGATGCGTAGGTACCCGATATCGTCGCCGATCTTGGCGCTCTTGACGGTCGGCACCTCGATCACGGCGCGCGTGAGCTTCACCGGGAATTCGAGCTTGTCGCCGCGGCGGATGAGGATCTGGACTTCCGTGCCCGGCACGCCCCGGAGGCGGGAGAGCACTTGGTCCATCGTGAGCGGTTCGGTGGACTCGCCGTCGATGCTGACGATGAAATCGCCGGGGTTGATGCCGGCCCTCCAGCCGGGGGTATCCTCGATGGGGGAGGCGACCTCCACCCAAGCGGGACGGCCGTCCTTCGGGGGCTCGGTGGGCTTCGTGATGTAGAGACCCACGCCGCCGAAGCTACCTTGGGTCGTATCGTTGAGGTCGGCCATATCGGACTCCGCGAGGAAGACCGAATGGGGATCGCCGAGGGCCTCGAACATGCCCTTCATGGCTCCCTCGTAGAGCTTTTTAGCCTCGACCTCGTCCACGTAGTGGCGCTGCACGAAATCGAAGACGTTCTGGATGATGAGCGCGTAACGGCGGCTCTCGGCGATCGAGCCGCCCTGATCGGCGTTCTCAGCCCGGGCCTGCGGCACCGAGGCGAGGACGAACAGGAGGCAAAACGCGAACGTCGAGGCGATCCAGACGAACGAAAGGGGGAATCGTCGGGCCTGACGGGGAGGCCGCGTGGGGAGCTCGTTCATGGTTCCATTCTAAGAAGGGTCCGCCCTTTGTCAACTACCGAAACCCCTTGACCGCCGCCGGGTATCAACGTAGAGTTTCCGCTATGGGTTCCCGACGGTCGCTTCGCTTCCTCCTTTTCGTCTTCGATGCGCTCCGTTTGGCGGCCGTCGTCAGCGTTCTTTCCGCCCTGCGGGGCCTGTTTTCCGGCCCCGTCGGGGGGTCTTTCGGCGTACCCGCGGTGGCCTTCGCGGCCCCGCAGGCGCTCTTTCCGCTCATGGCGCTCTTCTCTTGGCTCGACCCGGTGCGCTACGCGCCCTATCCTCCGCTCTACGCAGCGGGAAAGGCGGTTTCGGCCGCCGCACTGGCCGCCTGGCTCATCGGATCGGCGGAAGACGCGTTCCTAGCGCTGGGCCTCGGGAATACCGGCGTCCTCCTGCTCGCCGCCGTAGCGGCCTTGGTGCTCCTCTACGATCTCGTCTCGGCCGCTCTAGCCGTTTACTTGGTGCGCCATGCCGCGGCTTCCGCGTCCGACGCGACTTCAGCGTCCGACGCGGCTTCCGCGGCAGCGCCGGCCTCGGCGTCCGAAGCGACCGCGCCGATAGAAAAACGAGCGGCCGTACCCGTGGAGACGGTGCCCGACGCGATCCCGCCCGCCGAAGCCCGCGGACGGGCCGAAGCGCAAGGAGGCGCCTGATGCGCATACTTCCGATCGCGAGCGGCAAGGGCGGCGTCGGGAAATCGCTCGTGGCGGCCAACCTGTCGGTGGCGCTCGCCCAGGCCGGGAAGCGGGTCGTCCTCGCCGACTTGGACCTCGGGGCTTCCAATCTCCATCTCATCATCGGCCACCGCGCGCCCCGCATGGGCATCGGCACCTTCCTGAACGATTCGCGTTCGGACTTCGACCAGGTGGTGTCGGATACGGACATCCCGAACCTCCGCTTCATCCCCGGCGACGCCGAGATCCCCGGCAGCGCGAACCTCAAACCCGCCCAGAAGAACGCCCTGGCGCGGCGGCTCCTCGGTCTGGACGCCGACGTGCTCGTGCTGGACCTCGGCGCGGGCACCCACCAGTCCATCCTCGATTTCTTCTTATTGTCGGGTCAGGGCATCGTCGTTACGGCGCCGACGGTGACCGCCACCCTCAACGCCTACCTCTTCCTCAAGAACGCCGTGTTCCGGCTCATGTATTCGTCCTTCGCCAAAGGATCCGCGGCCTTCGATTATCTGGAGAAGCTGCGCAAGGACGGGGCGAGCCTCCAGAAACTCTACGTGCCGAAACTCATGGAAGCGGTCGCGGCCATCGACCCGACGTCCTGGAAGAAGCTCAAGGATCGGCTCTCCCTCTTCCATCCGCGCCTCATCATGAACATGATCGAGGATCCGAAGGACGCCGAGAAGGCGCAGAAGATCCGCCGATCCTGCGTAGAGTACCTGGACCTCCAACTGGAACACCTCGGCGTCATCTACCGGGACTCCCTCCAGGACATGGCGCTTTCGGCGCGCCTGCCCATCGTCCTCTACAAGCCCCAATCCATCCTTTCGCAAGCGGTCTACCGCATAGCCGACAAAGTGCTCCAATCCGAGGAGGACGCCCTCCCGCTGGAAGGCCGCTCCATAGAGGAGAGTTTCCAGGAAGCCAGCCTAGAAGCCGAGGTGGACTTCGAATCAAAACTGGGATACGTAGAGGAACTCCTCCATTGCGGCGCCCTCTCCCAGGGAGATCTGATCGAGACCGTAAAGAGCCAACAATTCGAGATATCCCAGCTCCGCAAGGAAAACCTGTTCCTGAAGAGCAAGCTGGCCAAGGCCCTCTCCCAGGGCTTCAAGCCGTAAGGCCCGAGCGGAGTTGAGCATGGCGGGCACCGTTGTCAAAGGCGCGCTCAAAATAGAGACGGACATCGACGAGGTCGAGGCGCGGGCCGTTTTTTCTCCGGACCGTTCCGGTCGGGAGTGGGACGTCGCGTCGGCCCTCAAGCTGCTCGGCGAATTGCACGTGACGCCCTTGCCTTCGCAGCGGACGTTGGAAGACCTCCTCCTCAAGTGGACGAAAGCCGAGGGAACCGTGACGGCCGTAGTCGCGCGCGGCATCCCGCCGCAACCGCCGACCGGAGAACGGGTCTCGTGGTTGGACCATCCCGTCCCCGGCGACCTCGCGGAACTCGTCAAGGACACGCTCGCGCGGGCCGCTCCCCCGGAGCTCTACCGCATCCGTACCGAAAAACGGAAACTGGAGACGGTCGTCGCCAAACCGAACCCCTTGCCGTTCCTCCCCCCGAAGAAGGAGATCGTCGTCACCTGGGAAAAACAGGAGATCCGGGAGCCGGTCATCTTCGATCCCACGGTTCAGGAAACGGCTTACGTCGACAGAGGAATGAAGCTCGGCACGACCTTCCCGCCCAAACCGGGCAAGCCGGGCAAGAGCGTCTTCGGAAAACCCTTGAACGCCGCCATGGCGGGCGACGGCCTCTTCCTCCTCGGGGAAGGGTTGGAACGCGAGCGGAACGAACTCAAAGCCGGCGTCTCCGGCATCCTCAGGATAGGTTCCAATTGGGCCGACATCGTCCCGCTCGCGCGGCCCGCGTGGAAGGTGGAACCGGCCGCGGAAGGCGCGACCATCGCGCTCACCTATGAGCCGGGAGATCGGCGGATCCAGCCGCCCCTGGCGACGGACATCCTCGCCGCGGCCGCGGCGCTCGGCGCGGCCGAAGACGACCTGATCACCGCCGACGAGGTGAAGGACGCCCTGGACCGCGCGGCCCGGACAGCCGAACCCCTGTACGCGTTTCCGCTCTCCAGGAAAAAGGAAGCGGTCGCCCGGGTGGACATCTCGAACGACGGCCTGCGCGCGACCCTGTACCTGCGCAAGGGCGTGGCCGGCGCTGCTCCGCTGGAACTCCGCGCCGTTTCCGAGGTTATCAAGAATTCGCGCGTGCGCGGCTTCAAAGCGGATAAGCTCAAGGCGGACATCCTCGCCTTCTTTAATGGCGCGGACGTCGAACTGAGCGACTATCTTCTCGTGGAGGGAACTGCCCCGAAACGCGGGAAAGACCGGGAGATCCAAGTCTCCGTCATGTTCCTGGCGGAAGAGTACCGGAGGGAACTCGTCGCGCGCCTCATGTCCAACATGAAAGCGGATATACCTTCCGATCCGGCCAACTTCTTCCCCGCCGACGAGGCGACCCACGCGGCGTACGTAGACAAAGGCGCGCGGATCGCCGTCGTCACCCAACCTCCCGCCGGCGCCGACGGCGTCGACGTTTTCGGGACGCATCTGCCCGGTTTACCCGGCAACGACCCGGACATCCGGCTCATGGACGGCGTGCATATGTCCCGCAACGAGATCGTCGCCGATATCGGCGGCGTGCTCCTCGTCAAACAGGAAGGCGACTCCTTCGCGGGCAGGATCGTCCCCTATAAAGACGCGAAGATCGAGGTCCGCATCCAGGCCGACGGCATGAAGGCCTACCTCGACCTGGAACGGGAGACCGGCGCGGGGAAACCGCTCACCGCGGAGGCGGTATCCGCCGCGATCGCGGAAGCCGGGATCGTCCGCGGCCTGGACGGCGCCGCAGTCGCCGATGCCATCCTGAAGGCGCTGGAGGAGGGGAAATGCGCCGACGCGGCCATCGCGGCCGGAGAAGCCCCCGTGGAAGGCGGAGGCGCCGCCGTCACCTGGCTCGTCAAGCTCGCGGACGGCAAGGGCGTCTCCATCCGCGAGGACGGCCACGCCGATTTCAAGAACCAGAACCGCTTCACCGCGGTGAACGAGGGCACGCCGATCGCGGAGGTGGTACGCCAGGGCGAGGCCGGCCGGGCCGGCTTCGACGTGACCGGCAAGCTCCTGGAACCGGGCAAGGGCGCCTCGGTGACGATCACCCACGACGACTCGGTGCGGGAAGAACCCACTGAAAAGGGAGTCCGATTCGTGGCCGCCAAGACGGGCGAGTTGACCTTCGACGGGACTACCGTGAGCGTGAATCCGCTGCACGTCGTCAACGGCGACGTCGGGCCCGGCACCGGAAACGTCAACTTCCCGGGCGAAGTCAGGATCGCCGGCTCGGTGGCCGCGGGCTTCGCGGTCATCGGGGCGGGAAACGTCACCGTGGCAGGCGCGGCGGAGGCCGCCCTCGTCTCCTCGGGCGGCAAGGCGGTCATCGCCCAGGGCGTCGTCGGGGCGGGCAAGGGCGTAGTCCGCGCTCGGCTCGGCATAGACGCGCTCTTCGTTGAGCAGGCTACCCTCCTCGCGGTGGAAGACGTCCGGGTCAAGAGCGGCTGCCTCCAGTGCCAGATCAAGACCAACGGCAAGCTCCGCCTGACCGGCGAAAAGGGCCACCTCATCGGAGGATTCTGCCGGGCGCGGAGCGGCGTGGAAGCGGCGAACATCGGCTCCGAGCGCGGCACGCGAACTGAAATCTCGTTCGGCCAGGATTACCTCGTAAAAGACCAGATCGAAGTGGCCGAACGGGAAACCGACAAGCTTAAAAAGACCCTCATGGACCTGAACGCCAAGCTCCAGCAGCTCGAGGGATCGGGCGCGAACCTGGACGCGGCGCGGGCGGAAAAAGTCAGGCTCATGAAGCACCTGGAAAAGCAGGGCATCCGCCTGTTCACGCTCCGAGAAAAGTTCGAGGAGCACCACCACTCCGAGATCCGGGTCCGCGGAACCGTCTTTCCGGGGGTCGTCATGGAGAGCCACGGCCGCTACTATGAGATCAAGCAGAAACGGAGCCAGGTGGTCTTCGTCTTCGATCGGGAGATCGGCCGGATCCAGGAAAAACCGCTCAAATAAGCGGGAACGCAAGAAGTGAGGTTATCGATGCCGCTCGCGGTCCAATTCCCCTCATGGCTCAAGCCTGAGATCGTTCCCGGCCTCCCCTTCCGGTGGTACGGGCTCATGTATTTAGTGGCCTTCGCCGTCACCTATTTGCTTTTTATCCGACAAGTCAAGGAGCGGAAATTCGCCTGGTCGGAAGACGCGATCTCGGGCCTGTTCTTTTGGAGCATCCTCGGGCTCCTCCTCGGGGCGCGGGTCTTCGCCACGATCGTCTACGACACCAGCGGGATCTATCTGGAAAAACCCTGGCTCGTGTTCTGGCCCTTCGAAGGGAACCGTTTCGTGGGCCTCCAAGGCATGAGTTACCATGGCGGGCTCATCGGCGCCGTCGTCGCCATAGTCGTCTATTGCCGCGTCAAGCGCATGGATACCCTTGAAGTAGGCGACATCGCCGTCGCGGGAATACCCCTCGGGTATACCTTCGGAAGGCTCGGCAACTTCATCAACGGCGAACTCTACGGCAGGGTGACGGCCGGTCCCTTCGGAATGTATTTCCCGCACGCATCCCGGTTCTCGGCGAAGGAAGACTGGGTGCGGGAATTCGCCGAAAAAGTCGGCCTCGCCGTCCCCGCGCCGGACGCGCTCATGAATCTGCCTCGTCATCCTTCGCAGCTGTACGAGGCCTTGTTCGAAGGCGTGGTCCTCTGGGCGGCGCTCTGGGCCCTACGCAATCGGAGGCCTTTCAAGGGCTTCCTCATCGGCCTGTACGTCATCGGTTACGGCCTGGTCCGCTTCTTCATCGAATACCTCCGGGAACCGGACGCCGACCTGGGTTACCGCATCCAGTTCGTCCACGACGGCGTCCCGCCGGCCCTCTATTCTTCGCCGTTCAACTTTTCCACCGGTCAGGTGCTCTGCGCCCTGATGGTCGCGGGAGGCCTCCTTTGGCTCGCGATCGCCGCGCGGCTCCCGCAGAACGGCGGCCGCGCCGGGAACGATAGCCGCGCAGGGAGCGGCTCCATGCCGGGCGGCCGCGGGTCCGAAAGCTCGGGAGCCAAGAAAGAGGCGAAGAACGCGCGGCGAAAACTGCGCAAGAAACTCGGGTAAGCCCATGCGCGA
>JAEWSV010000406.1 GCA_023398155.1 Spirochaetota bacterium | reverse complement strand
CCGGGGAAAGAACCAGCACGAACAGTGCCTCGATTTCATCGAAGGCCGGTTGCGCGCGTGGGGCGCGAACGTCGCCGAAAGAAAGACGAGCGAGTAGCGCGGCATACCGTTCAAGCGGTCGCCCGCCGCCCCAGGCCGAACGCGTTATACTGGCCGTATGAAGAAGACTCGGCTCGTTCCGCCGCCCGCCATGTTCCTCGCGATGCTCGTCGCGGTCGTTCCGGTGCCGCGGGGTTCCATCCGCGCCCAGGACGCGGCTTCAGGGGGGACCGGACCGGCGGGCGTCCGCTTCGCCAATGCCGCCTCCGGGCCTTATAAGTTCCTGGAGCGTTCCGATTGGTCTCGCTACGAGAACGGAAAATACCTCGGTCACGTATACCGGGAAGTCCGCGCTACCATCCAACCGTCCGCCGGCGCTTCGGCCGGAGGCGCCGAGTACCGCGGCGACTTCTTCGTCCTTGAGGAGACCCTCCGCGACCTCACCCTTTCGGCGCGAGCCGTGGACGCGGTGGTGCGCGCGGCTTTCCGCGTCGCGAACGACGGCAGCCTCACCCTTCGGGAGGATCGGGGTTTCCCGAGCCTCCGCGGCTTTCCCGCCTTCCCCGCGAAGCCGGTCGCGGTAGGCGAGAAATGGACGGCGCGCGGAAGCCGGGCTATCGATCCGCGGAACGACGGATCGATGGCCATCATTCCCCTCATCGCGGAATACGAATTCCGCGGGACGGAACGATACAAGGGCACGGCCGTCCATCGCGTCTTCGCCAAATACGCGACCCGGTATACGGCGACCGCCCGCGCCGATTCGGCGGCCTTCGTGGCAGCCTCCGGAACCCACGAAGTCGACATCCTCATCCGGCAGGCGGACGGCCTCCCGCTCCTCCTCCGCGATCGCCTGGATGAGACCTTCACCTGGGCGGACGGTTCAACAACCCGCTTCAAAGGCTTCACCCTGACCTTCGCGGAGGGGATAACCCTCATGGATCGGCCCGCCGTAGCCGCTGATCTCCGAGCCGCGCTCGCAGGGAAGCCAGAAAAGGAACCGCCGCAAGACGCGGAGCCTGACCACGAGGCTGCGAGAAGCGGAGCCGAAGCGATCGCCGATGCCGGCGACTTCGAACTCGCCCCCGGAGTAAGCGGGATAGACGTGGAGAGCGTGGACGCGGGCGTCAAGCTCACCCTGCGGGACATCCGCTTCGTGGCGGATTCCGAGGACCTGCTCGCTTCCGAGCGGGGGCGCCTCGACCTCATCGCCGAAGCGATCAAGCGTGCGGGAGACCGGGCCGTCCTGGTGGAAGGTCACACTGCCGCGGTCGGCAAGGCCCAGGGGGAGCTGGACCTATCCGTGCGGCGCGCCGAGCGCATGGTCGAAGAACTGACGGCCCGGGGCATCGGCGCCGATCGGCTCATCTTCAAGGGCTGGGGCGGCACGAAGCCGATCGCCGCCAATGATACGGAGGAGGGACGCGGCCGGAATAGGCGCGTGGAATTCACCATCCTCGATTGAAGATTTGCATACGGTCTATAACGGCTTATAATGAGGTATAACAGCTTTCATTAGGAGGCCTTTATGGACCAATCCCGAACCCTTACGGTGAAGGAAGTCGCGGCCTTCCTCCGCATCACGCCCCAAGCCGTCTACAATATGATCAAGCGCGAGGAAATACCGGCGTTCAAGGTCGGTTCCGCCGTCCGCATACTCCGCGCCGACCTTGATGTGTACATAGAGCGGGGAAAGCGGCTGTTTGCCGCCCAGAACGCCGCCTACGAGGCCCCCGCGGAAGACACCGTCGCCGCGCGTCGCCTCTGCGCCCGATTCGGCGGGGGACGGACCGCCTCAGCGTTCTCGTTGGACGCGGTGAGCTTCGAAATCCCCGTCGGGAGCACGCTCGGCATTATCGGCCCCTCCGGTTCGGGTAAGACCCTGCTCCTCAAGGCCCTCGCGGGGCTCATACCCCTGGAAGCGGGCGCGCTTTTTCTCGGGAAGCGGCGCTTGGACGGTATGGATCCCCGCGAGCGGCGAACGGGGCTGGTCTTCCAGGATTACGCCCTCTATCCCATGCTGGACGGCGCCGGCAATATCGCGTTTCCCCTCCGGGTCGGTAAGGTAGCGAAAGAAACGATAGAGAGCGCGGTGGAGCGGATCGCCGCCGAACTCGGTATCGACCGGGAGTTCCTGGCCCGTCAGATCGAGGCATTGCCCGAAGGCATCAAGCAGCTCGTCGCCATCGGCAGGGCGGAGAACAAGCCGGCGGGCCGCGACGTCGAGCTCTTCCTCATGGACGAGCCGCTCATCCACTTGGACGCCCGCATGCGGGATGATACGCGCGCGTTCCTGAAGCGCCTGGTCGCCTCCATCGGCGCGACGACCATGTACGCCTTCAACGAGGCAGCCGACGCGCTCGCCCTTTCCGATCGTCTCCTCGTGCTCCGCGACGGCCGCGTCGTCCAGTTCGGCACGACGGACGAAGTTTTCAAGCGTCCCGTCGACGTGGGCGTAATGGAACTCCTCAGCCTCAACGGAGTCACGGTCCTCGCGGGGGAATATGCCGCGGGAAGGGCCGACCTCGCCGCCGGCGCCGAAGTCGCCGCGGTTCCCGGCACGGGTACCGCGGCGGATTACCGGGGCAAGGTAGCGGTCGGTTTCCGCCCCGAGGAGACGGAAAGCGTCCGAGCCGGCACCAGAAGCGCGCTCACCGCGACCATCGATCGATCGGTGCCCTACGACGGCGAACGCGTCCTCGCCCACGGCCGCCTCCTTCCGAAGGGGAAGAAGGAAGCCCCGGAGGAGGCGAGCGTCGTCTCGTTCCTCGCGCCGGCGGATGCGGAAGGCCGCCACACGTTCCGACTCACGGCGGCCGTCGCGTTTGCGGACGGAGCAGTGTGAAACGTATCGATACGTGAAGGAAAATGACGATAACGCTTGTCGAGGTTGAGAAGATGCGGTAAGACGGACGCGGAGGTCCCGCCATGTACCGTGCGCCCGTCCGCTTTCTGGCCCTCTGCGCCCTCGTCCCCGCGCTCGCCGTCTCCGCCGCCCCGACGAAGACCAAATTGACCGTCGCCGCCGCAGCCAACCTTACGTCCGTGGCCGCCGACCTTGAGGCGGCCTTTCGCGCGGTCCACTCGGATATCGATTTGGAATTCGTCTTCGGCGCTTCAGGCGCGCTCACTACCCAGATTCAGAACGGCGCTCCCTTCCATGTATTCATGGCGGCGGATACCGGCTTCCCCGAACGCATCGTAAAGGCGGGGCTCGCCGCGGGGGATTGGAAGGTCTACGCGCGCGGCAAGCTCGTGCTCCTCAGCGTAAAGCCGCGCGAATTCTCCCGCGGACTCGGCATCCTGCCCGGGAGCGCAATAGAGCGGATCGCGATAGCGAATCCGGAGACGGCCCCTTACGGGAAGGCCGCAGTCCAGGCGCTGCGCGCGGCCGGAATTTGGGATGCGGTCAAGGACAGGATCGTCACCGCGCAGAACATCGCGCAGGCCGTCCAGTACGTGCTCACCGCCGCCGACTTCGGCTTCGTGAACAAGTCGGCCCTCTATACGAAGGACCTCGCGGCCTACATAGATAAGGAAGGCGTGAACTGGATGGAAATAGACTCTTCGACCCACGAGCCCATCGACCAGGCCTACGTAGTGCTCAAGATCGCCCAAGGCGACCCCGCCGCCGCCGCTTTCGCGGCCTTCCTGACCTCGGAGGCCGCGCGCGGAGTCTTCCTCTCCGCGGGATACGCCGTCCCATGAAACTCGATCTCGTACCTTTCGCCGTTTCCTTCAATCTCGCGCTCTGGACCACCGCGATCCTGCTCGTGGTATCCTTCCCCCTCGCGTGGCTCTTCGCGACGCACCGCGGGCGTTGGGTGCCCTGGGTCGAATCGCTCTTTTCCCTGCCCCTCGTGCTGCCGCCGACGGTCCTCGGTTTCTACCTGCTCGTGCTCTTCTCGCCGTACTCGCCGGTAGGCGCTTTCCTCAAGCGTACTACCGGCGTCTCCCTGGTCTTCTCCTTCCCCGGCCTCGTGGTCGCCTCCTGCGCCGCGGGCTTGCCCTTCATGCTGAGCGCCCTCCGCAACGGCATCCTCGCGGTGCCGAAAAGCCTTTTGGAGGCGTCCTGGACCCTCGGGAAAGGCAGGTTCGAGACGATCCTCCGCGTGGTGCTGCCCAACATGCGGCCCGCCATCCTCGCGGGCGCGGTGACGACCTTCGCGCGCACCCTGGGAGAATTCGGCGTCGTTCTCATGATCGGGGGGAGCTTGCCCGGGGTGACCAAGACGGTTTCCATCGCCATCTACGAAAAGGCCGAAAGCCAGGACATGGCCGCCGCCCATGCCTACGCCATCGTCCTCGTCGCGCTCAGCTACGTCGGCGTCTTCTTCCTCAACCGCCTCCATCGCCTCGAGGCGAGGAGGGATCGATGATCCGTTTCCGCTTGGAGATGCGCTTCTCCGTTCCCGTACCCTTCCGCCTGGAGGTGGAGCGGGAACTGCGCGGCGGGCTCTTCCTCGGCGTGAGCGGAAAATCCGGGAGCGGCAAGACGACGCTTCTCCGCTGCCTCGCGGGCCTCGAACAGCCGGCGGCCGGCTTCATCGCGGACGGCGACGAGCGGTGGTTCGACGGAGAGAAGGGCATCTTCGTCCCGCCGCAGCGGCGCGGGGTCGGCATGGTTTTCCAGGACTACGCGCTGTTCCCCCACCTTTCGGTGCTCGCGAACGTCATGTATCCCGCGGGCGACCGGCGCCGCGCCATGGAACTCCTGGAACTCACGCGCATGACCGCCCACGCCGCCCACTTTCCCCGCGAGCTCTCCGGAGGCCAAAAACAGCGGGCGGCCCTCGCCCGCGCGCTCGCCCGCGAGCCGGACCTGCTGCTCTTGGATGAGCCGCTGAGCGCGCTCGACGAGGATCTCCGCGACGAGCTCGGCGACGAGATCAGGAATATCCAGCGGAGGACCGGCATCTCGGCGATCATGGTCTCGCATTCGCGGCGCGAACTCGAGCGTCTCTGCGACGAGATCCTCGTGCTCGGCGCGTGAACGATGAGGAGCGCGAGCGTTGGGAGCGGGAGCGATGGGGGCGTCAGTGGCCGGCGCCTCTTCGGCGTCCGATCAGGGGTAGATGATCCGGCCCGTCTCCGATAAGCCGTAACCGCCGAGGCCCGCGAGCTCCTCGCGGAACGGCGCGGATGCCGTCTCCGCGAGCAGCTCGGCGTAGACGGGCCGCGCGATGTCCTCAGATCGCAGGACGAGGTCGTAGCATTCTTCCTGGAGCGGTATGAAATCGATGCCGACGACTTGCCGGGCCGCCTTCTCGCTGCCGAGGGCGAAGTCCGCCTGTCCGCGAGCGACCGCCGAAGCCGCCGCGAGATGGGTCGGGTACTCCTGGGCGAACCCCGGGAC
>JAEWSV010000348.1 GCA_023398155.1 Spirochaetota bacterium | reverse complement strand
CCTTGATAGAGCGTCGCGGCGTCCACCTTCTGCTTCTCGTAATCCACCGCTTTGAGGCCGAGCGCGGTCGCCTTGACGCGGGCGTTGATATCCTTGGAGACGAAGAAGACCCGGCGGCCCGCGCTCTGGAGCGCCGAAGCCTGGAGGATGATGTGGTTGTCGTTGGAATCGAGCGTCAGCTCGGGCGGCGGATCCTCGATCCTATCGAAGATGACCTTCAGGATCGATCCGTTTTCCATCTTAACCCCGGCGCGCACGTCGCCTCCGCGGATCGTAGAATCCAGGAAGCGGATAGCTTCCCGCGCGTTCCGCCCCCGTTGGTCCGTGTAGGTCTTGAGTTTATCGAGTTCTTCCAGGACCACGAGGGGTATGGCCACTTCGCAATCGCGGAACGAAGAGACTGCCTCGGGATTGTGGATGAGGACGTTGGTGTCGATTATGAAGAGCTTCGAACCCTCGTTCGTCATGACGACCTTCAGTGTAAGCCCGGCGACCGGGGGGCGCAAGCCGTGAACGAAAGTAACGAGGAGGCGGTATCGGAGGAGTCGGTCAGCGCTCCGCGGCTGCCGGCGGGGGAGCTTCCAGGAGTTCCCCGGAAGGCGAAGAAGCGGCGGTGATATCATAGGCGCGGATGAACGTTACGACGGCGATGAGCGCCACCAGAGTGAGTACGAGCTTACGCATGGAACCTCCCGTTCCATCCGATATGTTAACACACCGGACTGTTGGCGTACAAGTCTCTATCGACCCAAGAATTGGAGCGGATCGAGGGCGCGGCCGTTGCGATAGACGGCGAAATGGAGATGCGGCCCCGTGCTGTAGCCGGTGGAGCCGACGTCCCCGATACGGTCCCCCTGCCCTACGCGCGCGCCCTTGGAAGTACGGATCGCGCTCAGGTGGGCATACATGGTCTGGTAACCCCCCGAGTGGGCGACGATCACGTATTTGCCGTAGACCGAGTTGAGGCCGACCGCGGATACCTTTCCATCCATCGCCGCCTTGACCGGAGAGCCCGTGTCCGCCGCCAAGTCTATCGCGGCGTGGAACCGACGCGCTCCCGTGAACGGATCGTTGCGCCAGCCGAATCGGGAGGTGAGGCGGCCCTTGACGGGATAGACGAAAAGCTCTCCGAGGGCCTTCTTGAGCTCGTCGGTCCGCATGCGCGCGCCGGGCAGGAAGAGGGACTGTCCCGCGGCGATGCTTTCGGTCGCGAGGTCGTTCGCGTCGAGGATCGCGGTTACCGGTATTCCCCACGCGGCCGCGATACGGCCGAGGGAATCTCCCCTCCGTACCGTGTACGGTATGCCGTCCATATTCGGTATCTTGAGCGCGCTTCCGACGCGCAGCCTCTTCACGTTCGTGACGCCGTTGAGGGCGATGAGCGAATCTATGGAAAGCGCCCTACTCGAGGCTATGCCGGATATGGAATCGCCGTTCCTGACGGTGTACGTTTCCCAGCTGAAGGTTTCCACCGTATCCAGAAGCGCGCCGTCGCCCGCTTCCAATGTGGTGGAAGGCGGAGTCGCCGGCTGGAGGCCCGCATAGGCTTGCATCGCGCGGACGCCGAGCGGATCGAGGGGTACCGCGGTGCGGGAGAGAGCGCGGCGGCCGTCCGCGAGGAAAAGAGCGAGCAGGACCGCGCAGAGGGCCGCGGCGAGCGTCGAAGGCAGCGCGTAGGGCGGAGAAATCCAGGAAGCCCGGGCCGCGGAAAAGAAACGGGGCGTGCCGAACGCGGGGAGTTTCGGGAAGGAGAACTTGGGTCCGTTATGTCGCTGCACGCGCGCCGTATTCCGCCAAGCCGGGATCAAGGCAGGAAGGGAGGCGGGACGATATGCGCGGCGCCTACGGCCGATGCGCTGGATGACCTTGAATTCTTGCATTGCGTATTCTTTATCGACACGACGGGCCGCTACCATTATACTTGCGCGATATGGAATCCAAGTCGGCTTCGTCGCGGACCGGACGCGCCATGCTCGCGGCCTTCGTCGCGGCCCTCATGCTAAAAACCTTCGCGGTCGACTTCATGGTCGCCGAGGGAAGATCCATGACGCCCACCATCGCGCCGGGGACGATCATCATCGTGAATAAGGCCGCCTACGGATTGCGTATACCGTTCTCGCCCGGCTATGTTTTCCGTTGGAGACTCCCGCGGGCCGGGGATATAGTCGTGTTTCCGAGCCCGGCCGGGCGCCTCGCGGTCAAGAGATGCGCCTTCTCGGAAGGAATTCCGGCGGGACATTTCTCCGCCTTCGGAGACAACTCGGTTGAATCGTACGATTCGCGGAACTACGGTCCGGTACCCCTCGACGCGGTGCTCGGCAAGGTGGTGGGGATACGATGAACCTGTCCGCTCCTTCGGGTGAAAAGAAAAGACCGAAACCCAAGATCCGCTTCATCGTATTCGCTTCCCTGTTCGCCTGCGCGGCCTTCGCGGTACTGCTGCAATACGCGCTCGTGATGCTCTCGCCCTCCACCGCCTCCCCCCGGTCCGAACGAGCCTTCGGGGAGAGAGGACCCATATTGGACCGCAACGGCCGAATCCTCGCCATGCAGACGCGCCTCGGGAACGTCACGA
>JAEWSV010000281.1 GCA_023398155.1 Spirochaetota bacterium | reverse complement strand
CTCCCAGCGTTTCTCGTCCTCCGCCCTCTTGGCGAGCTCGGCGAGGCGCGCCGTCAATTTGCCTTTCTTGAATTGTTCGGCTGCCTGCTCGAGCTTCCCCTCCGCCGAGAAGGCGATGCCCAGTTTCTCGAAACGCGCGGGATCCCCGAGCCGCTCGAGCAGCTCGGAAGCCGCTTCGGCGTCCACATTCAGGTACAGCGCCGCGATTTCCGCGAGCGCCGCCCTATCGTTCGTCTTCTCGTAATTATCCCGCGCGTCCACCAGATAAGATCGCAGCTTGGATACGTCGCTTTTTTCCGCGCTCGATTCCTTCCACGCCAGCTGCAAGTTGATCGCCCCGTAGATCTCGTTCGCCTTTTCCTGCAGCTGCAGGGTTTCAACCGCGGCATCCACGGCGCTCCATTGGTTCCTATAGTCCGCTGAGGGACGGTATAGTTCGACGAAACGTGGGATCATGGCGGCGGGATGCTCGATCAAACGCAGAGCCTTGATCGTGTCGTTGGATTCATACTTCTGGGCGTACGCGGCCGCCCGGCTGAATAGCCAGGCATCCGCATCGAGGCCGTAAGACTTGAGGAAGGCGACGCCCTCCTCAAGCGGCTGTTTCGTCTTCCGATCGAAGGACAAGTAGTCGGCTACTTCATATATGCGGCTTTCGTTCGGCGTCCCGACGCAGACCGCGGCGACATCGCGATACAGACCGTTGCGGATCAAGGGGCGAAGGAGGACGTCGAAGAGTTCGGCGTCGGAGGTCCCCGCCGCCCTATGGAGGGCCGCCGCCGTCCGCACGGTCAGGGCGGACTCGTAGTTGGAGGAACTTCCCATGACCTTATCGAACCCCGATAGGAGCCTGCCCAGCTCCGCCGGCTTGAGGCGCTTCACGAGCAGCGCGACCGTCTCATCAGGGAATTCGCCATAGAGGTAGGGCTTGCGCGTGTAGGAGACGACGCCGCCGTATGAAACGCAGGCGGCGACCTCTCCGGTGTTGCCCATCATGAAGGGGTAGTAAAGCGAGTAGTTCGGCTTCGTCGACCCCTTGCCTGTCGCCGTCTCGATGTAGTTGGCGGTGCCGAACTCATTCCGGTCCAGATAGATGAGCGCTTCGCCGTTCGGCCGCGCGTAGAGACGCTGAATGCTCGTGCCCGGCTCGATGGGTACGGAGCCCTTTTTCCCCGTTTCCGGCTTTTCGAAGGTGATGCGCCGCTCCGCCTCCGCACCGGAAGCGAACCAGACGGCATCGTTCGAGAAGGCTACGGCGGTCGCGGTCGCCGGGATGTTGAGCTTCCAGACGCTCTTGAGGGAATCGAGGTCCAGAGCGGAGAGGACGGCGCCGTTCTTGAGGAAGATCCGATTGCGGGACGGGTTCCATCCGAAAGCGACCGTTTCCGCGAGCGGTATGGAGCGGATCGTCGCCCCGGTATCGCCGTCGATGGTTCGGACGCCCGCATCGTCGACGGCGACCAGACGTAGGGGAGCTCCGAAGGCGCGGAGGTAGGACGGCTTTCCGAGGCCCTGCGCCGCGATGGTCTTCGCGGCGGCGCCCGTGCGGCGTTCGTAGAAAACCATGCCCGTCTCCTGCGCGACGATCAGGTAGCGGTTGTCGGGCGAGATGCAGAAGGCATCCGGCAGTCGAGCGGCGTCGGGCCGGACTCCTGCGTAAGGATCGATGATCGGCGCGTACGGCTGCGACCAGGAATCCAACCAATAAATGGCCCCCGATTCGAACTGCAATGCCATGGTGGCGTCGTCCGGCGAGAAGACCAGGTCCTTGAGTCTCGTCGCGTTGAGCCGCTCATAGGCGTAGTCGTAATCGGTATCCTCGGGACCTCGAATCAGGTAATTCTGGAGTATGCGCGCGAGCGAATCATCGACGGCGACGCTCTCGTTCTCAAGAAGCAGCGTGAGCGCTTCGCGATAGTCGCGGCGGGAACTCCCCAACGCGAATTTGTGGTCGGTCTCGGAAATCTTCTTCGCGATCGCGACGCGGGCCGCGCTCGGATCCTTCGCCATGGCCGCGTAACGCTTCACGTCGTCGTAGCGCCTGAGCGTAGAGAGGTCGAGCGCGGCCGAGAGCGCCGGGTCGGCGTCTCCGCGTTCCCCATAGGCGGCGAGGGCGGCCTCGTAATCGCCCGCGACGAGGAACTTAGTAGGATCGATCTTGGGGACCGCGGGCGGCGCCGCGGAGACGGCGGCAGGGGGCGGAGCCGCGGGCGGCGCGGTCTCCGCCGTCGTAGCCGGAGCGCTCGCGCAGGAGAGCGTCGCGGCGAGCATTCCGATGGATGCCGTTAGGATGCTGAGGACTGGGACCATTTTCATGAACACCTCGATTTTTCGATCAAGTCGGCGCCGTTCTTTCCCCTTTTTGGGGCGGAAGCCGCTTCGCTGGGTACGTATGTTATGAGTATCAGCGCCGCAAGCCCATCCGTCAATTCTGTCCGCGGCCGTCGTGAGGCGCATCGGCAGCCTGCCCGCGGAGCGCGGACCGCGCGATAAGCCGCTCCGTAGACTTCCAGGGCCGACCGGCCCGGCCGCGACTTGGCATTGGCGATGCAGATCCCGTTCAAAGCCGCTTCGCATTCAGTGGTACCCCATAGTCGTGCATTACAGGTGAAGCGAAATGTTGGCCGGACCCTTCGGATGCTACCGAAAAGAACTTGAATTCACACATTTCATTGTGTAGGCTATCTGTGTGGAGGATGCTTATGGCCACCAATCTTGCGATAAATGAGACCCTTCTTGACAAAGCTTTGGAACTCGGCGGTTTTCGCTCAAAGAAAGATACGGTTAATGCCGCGCTGGAGGAGTTCATCCGCAGACGTAAAGCAGAAGACGTCATCGATCTATTCGGCAAAATTGAATACGAAGACGATTATGATTATAAAAAAATGAGATCACGCTAATGCACATACTGGTTGACACTTCAGTATTATAGTGCGCCCTTCCGTCAATACAGATTTGGTTAAAAATAAGGTAGATTTCCCTTCCTGTTGTTTCTATGCAACTATTCGTAAATCGTCTTCAGCAACCTGAAATTTACTGGTGTAAACCACGTCT
>JAEWSV010000244.1 GCA_023398155.1 Spirochaetota bacterium | reverse complement strand
CGGTGGAGGTCTCGGTGCTGTTGGCGGCGAGGTCGAAGCTGACTTGCTGGGTCTTGTCGGCGATGAGCGAGAGGTGGCCGATCATCTGCCGGAGCTTGGCTTGGAAACGGTCGAAGTTGCCGGCGAGGCGGCCGACGCAATCGTCCGAAACGATACCGAGGTCGCGGCTGAGATCGCCCTCTCGGTCGCAGAGCTCCGCGAGGCGGTCGGCGATCCGGCCGACGACGGAGAGCACGGTGAGGCGCCCGATCAAGAAACAGGAGAGTCCCACGATGCGGCCGGCCGCGACGCAGCCGGCGGTGAACACGCCCGCGTGGACGGGGCTTTTGTATTCGACGAAGTAGAAGGCGTAGAGGGGGAACAGCACCCCCATCGCGATACCGAAACCGAGGGATAAGAGGAAGTACCGAAGCACGATGCGTTGATTCCGGTCCGGCCGGATCGACGCGTTGTCATCCTGACGTTGCATACGCCTCTCCTCACCGCTCCCGATCGAACAAGGTCCGGACGTTCTTCGCGATACCGTCGGGCCATTGGTCCATGCCGAGGTAGGCGGCCTTCTTCTTCATCGGCTCAGGATACTCAGTATACTTCGTTCCCGCCATCAGGAGGGCCGTCTCCGCCTCATTAAAATCGATGGGGCGTCCTATTTCCGTAAGCTGGTCCCGGTTCATCGGGCAGGCGAGTTGGCACTTGAGGCAGTCGTAGAGCGTGTGGTGCACCGACGCCGGCAGCCAGTCGGGAAAGGGCGTTCCCGTCTCGTTCATGCAGGAGAGGCAGCGCTCGTTGTCGATGAGGAAGCGGTCTTCCAGGATCGCGCCCGTCGGGCAGGCCTTGAGGCAGGCGGTGCAGGTTCCGCACGCGGCCCCCTGCCGAACTTCGGTCCACCCGTCATCTTCGCATTGTATATCGGTGTAGTATGCGAGGTACGAGAAGTTGCTTCCGAGCCCCTCGATGTAGGTGACGTTGTTCCGTCCATATACCGCCAGGCCGCTCCGTACCGCGAGGCGCTTGAGCGGCAGGGCATCGGTTTCCGCGACCCGCGCCCCGGCTTTCCGCGCCGACTCTTCTACCGCCGCGCGCGCCGCGTCGAAATCGGAACGTACGAGGCCCAGGCAACCGACCTTCAGCCGTCCGTCCGTAAGGGTCACGCGCGAATAGAGGGGATGGGGTAGCGCCATGAGCAGCATCGACCTGATCGGGAAGCCCGCCTCAGGGAGCGCGAAATTGAAGCGATGATCCACGAGCCAGGTCTGGAAGCCGTTCAATTTCTCAGCCTTAAGCGCGGCGAAATCGGCTTCCAGCTCGACCAGGCGGGAAACGGGGACGAGGACGGAGGGAAGGCCGAGCCGGGTCGGAAATGAAGGCATCTCGCTACCTCCGTTACGCGAACATGGCAAAACGCCACGCGATATAGCGGAAATCGGGAATGAGCGGTAGGAACACGTGTTGGACGGTCAAAGCGAAACCGGATAGGGCCGACGGCCTCCGGCGAACCGTACAAGAGATGCGCGAACAGTATGCTGGGACCATGGCGAGGAGGCCCGAGACGAGGACGACGATCGCCAGGGCGCCCGCGTCCTTCTTGCCGAACCGGCCGAAATCGGTGAACAGGGAAGTATAGGCGAACACGATGAACTTCGTCGGCATATCTATTTCGAACCGTCCGTTGGGATCATCCTATCTTTCTTGATGAACTGTACCATGCCTGCGCCGAACCGGTCATTGGGTCGACGGACGAAATCGAATTTTTCGTAGAACGCCTCCTTGCCGACCGCCGCCATCAACCCGACGTACGTATTGTCGATGGAGTGCGCATAGACGTAGGCCATCAGGAATTCCATGATAGCCCGGCCGTATCCGCGCCCCTGTCGATCCGGCGCGACGATGACGTCCTGGATGATGAAGACGAGTCTCTTGTCGCCGATGATCCTACCCATGCCGACGACGTTTCCCCCTTCATGCAAGGTCACGCAATAGAGGTTCCGGGCCAGCGAGTCTTCGACGTATTCTTCTTGGAATTCGCTCCAGCCGACGGACTTCCGTAAGCGGTTGTACTCCGCCGCGGTCGGATTCATCTCCTCTACCGTCATACGCTTCCCCCTATTCTAAAGTTCCATACCCCGGAGACACCGGATAGCTCCGCTCTTCCAGTATCGCATCGCTCACCGTTCTTCGAGTCATTTTCACGAACCCGAATCGGCTGACGCGCGCATCCGAGCGGCCATCCGTATCCGGTGGAGGCTCCGGAGAAGGATAACCTGTATAAGCATGTACAAGTTACCTACAAGCTATGTGAGAATTGTCCCGACATAGCATACCGGTTAACTTAGGAGCCACCCAACAAACAAACCGAGGAGGATGCTCATGACCAATAAGACCGCGCTCACGGAATTCGACTTCGAGCGGCTTTCCTCGCTCGCGAAGGCGGTGGGTCGGAGCGCTAAATCCGCTGCGGCCACGAACCTCGAGGATCGGCTGCGGAACTCGCTCGTCTTCAAAGAGGAAATGCTCACGGAACTATTCGTGCGGATGAATTCGGTCGCCACCCTAAGCGAAACGGCGACGGGAGAGACCTTCGTCTATCGCCTGGTCTTTCCCGCGGACGCCGATATTTCGGCAGGCCGCATTTCCGTACTGTCGCCGCTCGGCGCGGCGCTGCTCGGGCGGCGGGAGGGCGAGACGTTCGGCTACGAAAGCCCGGGCGGCACGGTGCGGATGCGCGTAGAGAAGGTGCTCCGTGAAAGCTGAAGGCTATCCCGCGTCCTGCCGCGAGCGGCTTCCCGCTTCTCTTTTCCGACACCCCGCGTGGGTCGCCTGGAAGGAGACGCAGGGATGGCGCCGAGTCGGCGCGCTGGACGGCCGTCCCGTCTTGGTCCGCGCACTCAACCAGCGGAGCTCGATGGCGTACGTCGTCGGCCCCGCCCTCGGCGGCGACGGGGACGAACGCGGCGGCCGCCTTGAAGCTCTGTCCCTCCGCGTGCGGCCTCTGCTCCCCTCCGATTGCGCGTTCATCCGATGGGACCTGCTGGAAGCCCCCTGGAAAGACGCGGAGGGCGAGCCGCTCGACGCGCGGCTGCTCGAACTCAGGATGAACGCTTCCACCCGGCAACGCCGCCTCCGGAAGGCGGCGGTCGAGTCCCTGTGTCCGGATACCATGGTGGTGGATCTCAGCGGCGGCTGGCCCGCGGTGGCGGGCCGCATGGAACACCGCGCGCGCTACTCGGCGCAGCTCGCCGAACGGAGAGGAACCAGGGTCGAAAAGCCGGGCGAGGCGGGCCTCGGCGACTTCCACGCCCTGTTCCGCAAGACCGCTTCGCTGCGCGGGTTGCGGCTCCACGCCGAGTCCTGCTATCGTGAGCTATTCCGGACGGCCCGCGAGACCGGCCTCGTCCTCGACCTGTATCTCGCCACGGCTTCGGGAACGCCGGTCGCGTCCGCGGTCTTCGCCCGGCACCGCCGCGAGGCTTGGTACCTGTTCGCGGCGTCCGATCCCGAACGCCGACGCTGGGCGGGACCGAGCGCCATCCTGCACCGCGCCTTGCGCGAATGCGCGGAGGCAGGCGACGAACGCATCGACCTGCTCGGCGTGGCTCCCGCGGGCATGGCATTCCATCCGCTGGCCGGGCTATCGCTCTTCAAGGCCGGCTTCGGCGGCGTGCGGAAGAGCCGGGCCGGCGCCTGGGACTTCGTGCTCGATCCGGACGCCTACGAGGACTACGCCCGGGCAGAGGCCCTCGCGCCTCCCTGATCCCATCATCTCTTTTTTACGAGGAGGCATCGATACCAATTGGTAAAGCACGTGCGCGGACGTAAGTTGCGTCTGGAAGGTTTCAACAATCTCACGAAGTCGCTGAGCTTCAACATCTACGACGTCTGCTACGCGCGGTCGCCGCCTTCGCAGCTCGAATATCTCGAGTACATCGACAAGGAATACGACTCCGATCGGCTGCGCGGCATCATCGAGGAAGTGACCCGGATCATCGACGCGAAACTCGTGAACGTCACGACTCAGGATTACGATCCCCGGGGAGCGAGCGTCGTGGCCCTCCTCAACGAGGACCATCCCGTCATGGGAACGCCGGGACACGCTTGCCCCGGAGAGACCTCCATCGTCGGACATCTGGACAAGAGCCATATCACCGCGCACACGTACCCGGAGTTCGACACCGCGACGGGCTTGGCGACCTTCCGCGTCGACCTCGACGTCTCCACCTGCGGCACCATAAGCCCGCTCCGAGCCCTCCACCACCTGATCGAAAGCTTCGAGTCGGACGTGGTCCTCATCGATTACCGGGTGCGCGGTTTCACGCGGGACGCCAAGGGTCATAAGGTCTTCATCGACCACGATATCGGTTCCATCCAGGATTTCATCGACGAGGACGTGCTGGCGGATTACCTGGCCTACGACATCAACATCCTCTCGGACAACATCTTCCTCACGAAGATGCGGAAGAAGGAGGTCCGGCTCAAGGACTATCTCTTCGGGCCTGAAATGGCGGATCTTGACGCGGAGGAGCGCAAGCGGATCAAGG
>JAEWSV010000209.1 GCA_023398155.1 Spirochaetota bacterium | reverse complement strand
CCGGCGGCGTCATGGTCTACGGCATCCCCGAATTCCGCCTGCCCAAGGCCATCGTCCAGGCCGAGGTGGACACCCTGACCAAGATGGGCGTCAAGATCGAGACGAACTTCCTCGTCGGCCGCACGCGGACCATCCGCGAATTGCTTGACGACGACGAGTTCGACGCCGCCTTCGTCGGCGTCGGCGCGGGCCTCCCCAAATTCCTCGGTATACCCGGGGAAAACCTCGTGGGCGTCTTCAGCGCCAACGAGTACCTGACCCGCACCAACCTCATGAAGGCTTACGATGCCGCTAAGGCCGCCACCCCCATCTTCAGGTCCAAGGTCGCGGCGGTCATCGGCGGCGGCAACGTCGCCATGGACGCAGCCCGCATGGCCCTCCGCCTCGGAGCCGAGCAGGTCCACGTGATCTACCGCCGCACCCGGGACGAGATGCCCGCGCGCGCCGAGGAAGTGGAGCACGCGATGGAGGAAGGGATCGTCTTCGACTTCCTCCGCAACCCCAACAAGATTCTGGGCAACGACAAAGGCATCGTGGTCGGGATGGAAGTGCAGAAATTCGAGCTCGGCGAAAGCGACGCCTCCGGCCGCCGGAGCCCCGTGGCGATCCCCGGATCCGAGTACGTATTCGACTGCGACACGGTCATCGTCGCCCTCGGCAACGAGTCGAATCCCCTGCTCGTGAAGACGACCGAAGGCCTCGTCGTGGACAAGAAGGGCCGCATCACGGTGGGTGAAGACCAAAAGACCTCCCTGGACGCGGTGTACGCCGGCGGAGACATCGTCCTCGGCGCGGCCACCGTCATCCTCGCGATGGGCGAAGGCCGGCGGGCCGCGGCCGCGATTAACGAGCTCCTCGCGAAGGGGTAGCGGTGCAGCCGTCCGCGCTCTCCGCGGCGCTGGGGCGCGTGGTTGGCGAGCTGACGCGTTCCCGCGGCTGCCACACGGTGATCCTGTTCGGTTCCCGTGCGCGGGGAGACGCCGACGGCGACAGCGACGTGGACCTCCTCGGCGTCGGGGACGGCGTCGCGGACGGCCCGCTGTCCCGCCTGGTCGACGGCTTCGATTTCGACATCTGGATCGCGGACGAGCGTTCGGTCGAGGGCGATCCGGAAGAGTACCTCAAGATCGAGGACGGCCGGCCCCTCGTCCAGCGCGCGCTCTACGGCGACGAGCTCCTCCGGAAGGTGAAGGCCCGCGTCTCCGCGGGGCCGCCGCCCTTATCGGCGGAGGAATGGGCCCAACGGATCCGATGGCTCCATCGGATGGCCGGCCGCGCCGCGCGGGCGGACGAGGAAGGACGCTATCGCCTTTGCTGGCTCGCCGCGGAGCTTCCCCGCGTCCGCTTCGAGCTGGCGGGCCGCTACTGGCTCGGTCCCAAGCGCTCGCTCGCCCTCCTCGCCGAATGGGACCCGCCGTTTTATCGGAACTACCGGGAATTCCTGCGCGGGCCCACGGCCGCGGCTGCCGCGGCCTGCGTCGACCGCCTCGCAGCCTCCGCGGATTCGCCGCCCCCGCCGCCCCCGCCGACGCCGCGGCCTCGATAAGAATTTCGTTCGCCGAACGGTCGCCCGGCCTATACCTCTTGCCTATCCCGGAACTATAGTTATCTTCATGAGGACACCTTAAAGGAGGAAGTCGCATGAAGAAAAAGTTTATCGTTTTAGTTACCGCCCTCGCAGCGGCGCTGTCCATGGCCGCCTACGCCGAGGGCTCCGGGATCACGCTATCCTTGGTCCACGTAAACGATACGCACGCCAAGCTGGAAGCGGCCTACGGAGAGCTCAAGGTCGATATCGACGAGGGCCTCAAAGGTAAGCGGACCTTCGTGGAACTCGGCGGTTTCGCCCGCCTGTGGGCCGCCGTGGATCAGATCCGCGCGGAGAAGCCGAGCGCGCTGTTCGTGCATGCGGGCGACGTATTCCAGGGTACGCTCTACTTCACCCAGTTCGTCGGAGCCGCGGACCGCGACTTCCTTAACGCGATGAAGCTGGATGCCATGACCACCGGCAACCATGAATTCGATAAGGGACCGGCCGCCCTGGCCGCCTTCGCCCGGGAAGCGCGGTTCCCGATCGTGGCCTGTAACCTTGACGTTTCTGCGGAGCCCGCGCTCATGGCGGTCGTGAAGCCCTACGTGATCAAGACGGTGGACGGCGAAAAGGTCGCGCTCGTCGGCGTGGCGACTCCCGAGACGCCCTACATATCCTCCCCCGGACCCTCGGTCAAGTTCCTCGATCCGGCGGCCTCGCTCGCCAAAGTCGTGCCGGAGCTGGAAAAGCAGGGCGTGAATAAAGTCGTCGTCCTTTCCCACCTCGGCTATGAAGTCGACAAGGCCCTCGCGTCCACGATCAAGGGCGTGGACGTGATCATCGGCGGCCACTCGCACACCTTGCTCGGAAAAATGGCGGACCTCGGCCTCAAAGGCCTGGGGGATTACCCGACGGTCGTCAAGGACGCCGCGGGCGACACCGTGCTCATCGCCACGAGCTGGCAGTGGGCCAACGCGATCGGTACCCTGGACGTCGCTTTCGACGCCGCTGGTAAAGTGGTCTCGTACGACGGCACTCCCAAGCTCCTCGCCGGCAAGGACAAATTCCGCATCTATGATCTTCCCGGCGCCGACGGGAAGATGAAGCGGGTCGAATTCGTCAGGCAGGGCGATGGGTCCTATTCGGCCAAGGAATACGACGGTAAGAAGTATGCCG
>JAEWSV010000208.1 GCA_023398155.1 Spirochaetota bacterium | reverse complement strand
GCTATCACCCAGTCTCCGCGCTCTTCGCCCCACGCTCCGCGCAGGCCCACCGCGGAACCGCCTTCGACGATGACTTCGTCCACGCGGCAGCCGTAGCGGATCGAGCCGCCCAGGTCCAGGTATTTCTTTTCGATGGCCCGCGCGAAGGCCGACGAGCCGCCGATCGGGTAGCCCGAGGACTTCTTCGCCATGAAACCGAGCATCATGAAGAGGGCGATCGCGGGGAAGTCGGCCATGCCGTCGCCGAACAGGGCCCGGAAGGCTTCGCGGAGCTTCTCGCCTTTCATCCGCTCGACGAGGGCGGCGACCGGCTTCTTCATCCAGGGACCGAGCGTCACCATGGCTCCGGGGAGGCGCACGAGTAGGGCGAGCATCTCCCCGCCGTCGAGCCGGTCATAGGCCGCGGGCATATCGATTCTCTTCACGGCGCGGACGCACCGGGCGATCGTGCGGGCGAGGCCCGCGTCTTCCGGAGAGAGCCGCAGCATCTCCGCTTCCAAGGCGTCCGGATCGGTGAAGACCGTGAAAGAGTCGCCGCCCCTGAGACGCACCGTCATGTAGGTCGCCCACTCCACGTAGGTCAGGTCCCCGGCCCCGAGCTCTTCCCAGAGCGCGTGGAGGTTGCTCGAAGGGCCGGAGCCCATGAGCCAGTGGATGCACCCGTCGAAAGTGAATCCGTTCCGCTGCCAGGAGGTGCAGAGGCCTCCCGGCGCCGCCTGCGATTCGAAGATCACCGTCTCGAATCCGTTCCGCCTCAGGTAACTCGCGGCCGCGAGGCCCGCGATACCCGCCCCGATCACGAGGACTTTCTTCGCCATTTCAGGCTCCTTCGCGGCGCGTCGGGGAACCGTGAAACCGATTCTCCCGCGCCCGCCAAAGAACCAAACTATCGCGGCGGAACGAAAGTTTCAGGACTGGACCGTCAGAGGAAGTACGCGACTCCCGCTTCGAAGATGCGCTGGTACTTATCGCCCGGAATATTCTTGAGGACGTTCTCCCCTACGCGTTCGGAGTGGCCCATTTTGCCGAACACGCGTCCGTCGGGGCTCGTCATGCCCTCGATCGCGAAGGCCGAGCCGTTGGGGTTGTCGGGCTCGGCCATGGTGGGCCTGCCTTCGGCGTCCGCGTAGCACGTGGCGATTCGGCCGTCGGCTAGCAACTGCCTGCCGAGCGTCTCCGAGATCGCGACGCGGCCTTCGCCGTGGCTCACGGGGATGGCGTGGACGGAGCCGACGGCGTCCAGGGCGAGCCAGGGCGAAAGGTTCGACATGACGCGCGTACGCACCACCCGGGACACGTGGCGGCCGACCGCGTTGTAGGTCAGGGTCGGGAAGCCCGCGTCGGCGTCCAGGTATTTCCCGAAGGGTACGAGGCCGAGCTTGATGAGGGCCTGGAAGCCGTTGCAGACGCCGATCATAAGACCGTCGCGTTTTTCCAGCAGTTCGGTCACCGCCGCGGCGACCGCGGGCGAACGGAGGGCGTTGGCTATGAACTTGCCTGAGCCTTCGGGCTCGTCGCCCGCGCTGAAGCCGCCGCTGAGCGCCACGATCTGGGCTTCTCGGACGGCTTCCGCCAATTCCGCGCATGACGCGACCGCGTCTTCCCGCGTGCGGTTGCGGAAGACGAGGATCCGCGTGCGGGCCCCCACCTTCCGGAAGGCCCGCTCCATGTCCCACTCGCAGTTGGTGCCGGGGAACGTCGGAAGCACCACGAGGGGGGCGGCTGCGCCGGCTCCGGCCGCGGTACCGGAAACTGCGGCGCGGCCCGTGGAGCGGCGTCGCGGGGGCGTTCCTGAGCCGTCGGCTTCCCCGGTCCACGAAGGAAGGTCGAGCGCGTCGCCTTTGAGCGTCGGCTCGGCGGCGGTCGCTCCGCCCGATGTTTGCGGATAGACGCGGCTCAGGGGATATTCGAAGGCGCGGCGGAGCATGGCGAGCGGAACTTCGGCGACCTCCGGCTCGAGCGTGGCCGCTTCATTAGCGTCCACGACGATGCGGAAGATCGGCTCGGCGAGGGTTCGGCCCACTACGGCTACGGACGCGGCTGACGCGAGGATCGCGGCGACTTCCTCGCCCCGTAAAGCCTCGGCATCCGCCTCGACCAGCACGGAGCCGTGGTGCGCGCCATCCGCGACGATGGAGGCCGCCGCCGCGTCCAGTTCGACTCCAGTCCCGTTGCCGAAGGCCATGAGGGCGAGGGAAGCGGCCGCGCCCCCCGGACCGACGGGATAGGCCGCGCGGACAGCCTGGCGGCTCGAGAGGGCCGCCAGGGTTCCCATATTCGCGCGGAAGGCGCCCCATTCGTCGGTCCCGAGCTCTTTGAGGGTCGCCCCGTCGGGTTGGGCGAGGAGGAGGACCAAGTTGCCGACCTTGCCGCTCAGGGCGCCCGAACGCACCGAATCCGCGTCCGCGACGCCCGCAGCGAATGCGACGAGGGTCGGCGGCACCGCGAGCTCGCGGCCGCCCGACGGGTCGCGGTAGGACCCCGACATGGAATCCTTGCCGCCGATTGCGCCGACGCCGAGGGCGAGCTGGGCTTCCAAGGCGCCGAGCAGGGCTTGGAGGGGCTTACCCCAGGCCTCGGGGGTCGAAGTTTTCTCGAAGTATTCTTGGAGCGATAGCCGAGCGGCGAAGGGATCTCCGCCCAGGCAGGCGAACTTGGCCAGGGCCTCGCGGATCGCGGCCTTGGCAGCGCGATAGGGACTCGCGGACGCGAGCTCGGGATCGTAGCCGAAGGTCATGAGGCTCGCGGTGCGGCTGTCGGCGCCGAGCGCGGGGAGCTTGGCGGCCATGCCCGCCTCGGGCGTGCCTTGGCGGGCGCCGCCCCAGGGAAAGAGGACGGACGCCGCGCCGATCGATCCGTCGAAGCGTTCCTGGAGGCCGCGGCGGCTCCCGGTCCTGAGCGACCGGAGTTCCCGCTCAAGGCGGTCGAGGAGGACCGAAGCCGCGACCGGCTCGGCGGCCGCGGCTGCCGTATCGGTGGCCGCGGCCGGTTCGGGCGCCATGCGGGCGGTCGCGGACCGGCTCGCCCCGTTGGAGTCCAGGAAGGCGCGATCGAGGTCCACGATCGCGTCGCCGCGCCACGTCATGCGGAGCCGCGCGGCTTCGGCGTCGCCGCCGGCTGATGCGACGGCCGCGCCGGCCGACGCGGCGGCCAGTTCGGCCGACGAGGTGATCCGGGCCACCCGCACGGCGTTGAGGTTCTCCGCCGCGGCGAACGCGATGAAGGCGGCCTCGTCTTCCGAGGCGACTACGACGGCCATGCGCTCCTGCGATTCGGAGATCGCGAGTTCCACGCCGTCCAGGCCCTCGTACTTCTTGGGTACCGCGTCCAAGTCGATGTCGAGGCCGGCGGCTAGCTCGCCCACGGCCACGGAGACGCCGCCCGCGCCGAAGTCGTTGCACCGCTTGATGAGCCGCGTAACCGCGGGATCGCGGAAGAGGCGCTGGATCTTCCGCTCCTCCACCGCGTTGCCTTTCTGGACTTCCGCGCCTGCCGTCCGTACCGATTCGTCGGTGTGGGCCTTGGAAGACCCCGTAGCGCCGCCGATGCCGTCGCGGCCGGTGGCGCCGCCCACGAGGAGGACGACGTCGCCCGGCGCCGGCTCTTCGCGGCGGACCCAGGAGGCCGGTACCGCGCCGATCACCGCGCCGAGTTCCATCCGCTTGGCGAGGAAGCCGGGGTGGTAGAACTCGGCTACCTGGCCCGTGGCCAGCCCGATCTGGTTGCCGTAGGAGGCGTAGCCCGCGGCCGCCTCTCGCGCGATCTTGAGCTGGGGCAGCTTGCCAGGCAAGGTCGCCGAGAGGGGCGCGCGTGGATCGGCGCCGCCCGTGACGCGCATGGCCTGGTGGACGAAGGCGCGGCCGGATAGGGGATCGCGGATGGCCCCGCCGAGGCAGGTCGCCGCGCCGCCGAACGGCTCAATCTCGGTCGGGTGGTTGTGCGTTTCGTTCTTGAACATGAGGAGCCAGGGCTCCTTCCTGCCGTCCTCCAGCTCCGCCGTCACCCGGACGGAGCAGGCGTTGATTTCTGCGGAGACCTCCAGGTCCTCAAGCAGGCCCCGCTTCCGGAGGACCTTGCCGCCTATGACCGCCAGGTCCATGAGCGTCCGCGGCCGCTTCCGCGCGCCTTCTTCGCTGTAGAGTTCGACCCGTACGCGCTCGTAGAGGTCCAGGGCCCGCGCCAAGTCCCGTTCGTCGGGCCCCGGAGCCACCTCGATGTTCTCGAGGACCGTGGTGAAGGTGCTGTGGCGGCAATGGTCGGACCAGTAGGTATCGAGGACGCGGAGCTCCGCGAGGCTCGGGTCCCTGCCGACGGCGCGGAAATGCTCCCTGCAGAAGCGGAGGTCGTCGAGGGCCATGGCCAGGCCGTAGCCGCGGCCGAGGACGGCGAGGGCCGCGTCGTCCGCGTCGCGGAAGCCCGCGAGCCGGGGTACGGCCTCAGGCTCGGCGACCGGCGGCTCAAGCGTTTCCGGAAGGTCGAGGGACGCTTCGCGCGAATCCACGGGATTGATGAGGTAGGCTTTGACTTCGTCCAACGCCGCGTCGGAGAGCCGTCCGTCCTTGCCCGCGAGGAGGTACACCCGCGCCGTGCGCACCAGGGGCCTCACCCCCACCACGAGTTCCGCGCACTGTTCGGCCGAATCGGCGCGTTGGTCGTACTGCCCGGGTAGGTATTCTATCGCGAAGGCGCGCTCTCCGGCGTTAATCGGAAGGCCGGAGCCGATGCGGGCGACGTCGCACTGGGGCTCGGAAAACACCAGGGCAGTGACCCGCTGGAACTGATCGGCGTCCAGCCTCGTCGCGTCGTAGCGGTGCAGGATGCGCACTCGCTCGAGCGCGGCGAGCTCGGGCCTGCGGCCGCCCAGGAACTCGGCGAGCTCCTCCCGGAGACGTAGGGCCTCCGTATCGAAGCCTGGTCGTTTTTCTACGTACGCGCGTCGGATCGGGGCGGGCATGGGCACTCCTCGCGGGGGGATGGGGGGAGTGTAGCGGTTTCGGCGATGCCGGGGCAAGGCGCGAGGACCAGAAAACCGCTCTAGCGCGATACCGCCATCTTGAAACGCATCACCTTTTCCAAATCCCCGAGGACTGCCTCGTCCCTGACCTCGAAAATGCAGGGTCGCGATTTTCCCGTGTTTTTCGTGCTCCGTATCCTGTCTTTTATCGTTTCGCGGAGATCGAGGGAGAGCACCTCATCGATATTCCGTTCAGGAAAATAGACGGCGGCCTGCATGAAACCCTTCCACGCCGACATCCAGACCACCGTCTTCTTCTTCTTTTGGACTTTGCAGAGCCACGCCTTGCCGTCCCTATAGTAGCGCCACCCGTATTCCATACCGTGCTTTTCGTAGAGTCCCAGAAGAGCGCCGTAAGCTCCGAAGGCGTCGCCCAGTACGCCCCGCAACACTTCGTCGTCCGGGTAGGTCGTTTCGTCGGCCAGTTCGATTCGGTTGATCGTCTCCACGGCGGTTCCCTGAACGCTCAAGATAGATCGGCGCGTTCTCGGCATCGAGTATAAACCGGTCTCCCTGTCAAAACGCGTCAGGGGGCCTTCCGGATCGATTTTACCCACGTGGACAGCGCGTAGAGGACGAGGGCGAGGGCGGAAGGGAGGCCGAGGAGGATCGTGGCCGGGACGGCTCCCGCGCCCTGGGCGGACGAGGCGAGCTGTTCGGCGACTGCGAAGAGGAGGGCCGCCGCCGCGACGCCCCAGGCGTTGCGGAACCCGAGGTAGACGACCGCCAGGGCGATCCAGCCGCGGCCTGCTACGCCGCCGGGCGCGTAGGCGCCGATGCGGAAGGTGAGGGCCGCGCCGGCGAGGGCTCCGAGGGCCGCCGCGGCAGCCCAGGCGCCTTCCCGATATCGGCGAGAATCCACGCCTCGTTCGGCTAACGCTTCCCCCGCGCGGCCCGCGGCGCGGAGCCGGAGGCCGATCCGCGTGCGCCCGACGACGAGGGCCGTCGCGAGGACGGCGATCCAGGAGAGGTAAACGAAAGGATCGTGGCCGGACAGGAGGAGGCCCGCGATCTGAACGGAATCGATGAGGGGCACGCGGAGGTGAAGGGCGGCGTGCACGGCGGGGTCGGAGAGGACCCCCTTGGTGCCGTACCAGGCCACGGAGAGCGCGTCCGCGAGGCCCCCCGCCGCGAGGTTGAGCGCCAGGGCGACGATGAAGGGATCGGCGGAAGCGAAGCGGACGAAGCGCGCGAGTCCCCAACCGACGGCGCCGGCCGAGAGCGCGGCGGCGACGGTCCCCGCGACGGGGGAGCCGCTCGCGCGGGTCGCGGTCCAAGCGACGAAAGATCCCAAGGTCATGAAGCCTTCCATAAAGACGCCGAGGGAACCCGCGAGTTCCGTGAGCAGGGCGCCGAGCCCCGCCAGGATGATGGGGGCGGCCGAGGCGAAGACGGACGCTATCATCGACGGCCCCCTGGTATGAATCGGGCGAAGCGGGCCGTCACGAGGAGGAGGACTGCCGCCTGCACGAAAGCCGCCGTCTCGAAGGAGAGTCCCGAGGAGAGCAGCGCCGCGTCCGAACCGGCGTCGAGCCAGGCGTAGGCGAGGGCCGCCGGAATCAGGGCGGCCGGCGCGTTCCGCGCGATGAGGGCGACCGCGAGGGCGTTCCAGCCGAGCCCGCCCGCGAAGCCGCGGTGGCAGACGCCGTAGGTGCCGGCCACCGCGAAGAAGCCCGCGAGACCGTGGAGGGCGCCCGAGGCGGCGAGGGCGGGGGTCCAATAGCGCCGCCCCTCGATCCCCGCGAACCGGGCGAAGGAAGGACTGGAGCCGACCACCCGCAGTCGGAAGCCGACGGCCGTGCGGCTCAGGAAGACCCAGGCGGCGGCCGCGAGCAGGACGGCGGCCGGCGCCGAGAGGTTGAGGCTGGAAGGCGGGAGGATGTGCGGAAGCGTGCGGCCCGAAGCGAAGCGGGCCGTCGCGAGGAGGTTCTGCGACTGGTCGCGGAGAGGGCCGGAGATGAGGTAGTCGGCGACCGGCGAGAGGGATGCCGAGAGGAGGAAGCTCGTAATGAGCTCGTCCGTTCCCGTGGTAGCCTTCAGTAGTCCCGAGACGGCCGCCATGGCGCCGCCCGCGGCAATGGCGGCCAGGGCCGCGAGCGCGAGGGCCGCGGGAGGCGGTAGGCCGTCCGGCGCGAGGAGGACGAGGGCCGCGGCGAGGCCGCCGATGTAGATTTGTCCTTCTCCGCCGAGGTTGAAAGTCCCCGCGCGGAAGGCCAGGGCGACGCCGAGCGCGGCGACGGCGAGGAGCGCCGCCTCGTCCAGCATGTTGCCGAGGAACCAGGTGGAGGACCAGGGAGAAAGGAAGAAAGCGCGGAGGGCGGGACCGCTCTCGCCGGCGGCGAAGGCTACGAGGAACGCCGCCGGCGCGGTGGCCGCGCCGAGGGCTACGAGGGAGCCGAGTACGGCGCCGCTTCCGATTTTCGCGCGTTCAGCCATCGACGCATGCCTCCGTGCCGATCATCGCCGCGCCGACGGCTTCGCTGAGCGTGGCCGCATGGAGGGCGGCGGAGAGCGGGTCGCCTACCCTGCAATCGGCGGTCGCGAACCGCGCCGCGATGACGCCGTCCCTGAGGATGGCGATCTCGTCCGAGAGCGCGATGAGCTCGTCCACGTCGGTGGAGAGGAGGAGGGCGGATCTCCCCGACTCGGTCAAGCGGCGAACGCGGTCGTTGAGGCGCAGGCGGCTCGCCGCGTCCAGGCCCCAGCCCGGCTCCGCCATGATCACCAGCGTAAAGTTCTCCGCGAATTCGCGCGCGGCGATGAGGCGCTGCAGGGTGCCGCCGGAGAAGGAGTCGGCGCCGCTTCGCGGATCGCCGGCGACGCGGGCTTCCTCCATGACGGATGAGGTCCACGCCCTGAGGGCCGTCCTGTCCAGGAAACCGAGACGGCCGAGGAGGCCGCGGTGGGCCCGCCGGTGCTCGTGCACCGTGACGTTGTCCGCGATGGATAGCCGAGGCGCTACCGCCATGCCCATGCGGTCCGCGGGCACGTACGCCGCGCCGGCCGCGCGGAACGCGGTCACCCCGCGCCCTTCGATCCGCTCGCCCCCTAGTTCGATGGTGCCGGCCGCGATGGGGAGGAGCCCCGCGAGCGCGAGTTCCAGCGTCTCCAATCCCGAGTCGCGGACCCCGGCGATGCCGAGGATCGTGCCCCGCGCCCCTTCCAGGTCTACCCCGCGGAGATGGGGCCGGCCCGGCACGCGCACCTGGAGGCCGCGGACCGCGAGGACGGGCGGCTTGCCCTCGGAGCGGCGAACGAGCGCCCGCGGCGCCGCGAGCTTGGCCGCTTCCCCCGCTTCATTGCCGAACATCAGGGACGCGAGTTCGGCGCTTCCGGCGTCCGCCGCGTCCAAGGTGGCCACCGTGCGCCCCCGGCGGAGGACCGTGACTCGGTCGGCCACGGAGAGCGTCTCCGCCAGCTTGTGGGATATTAGAACGATCGAACGACCTTCGTCCCTGAGCGAGCGGAGCAGGTCGAAGAGCTTCTCCGTCTCGTCGGGGGCGAGGACGGCGGTGGGCTCGTCCAGGATTAGGGTGCGCACGCCGCGGAGGAGGAGGGCGAGGATGCCCGCCTTCTGCCGTTGGCTCACGGCGAGTGTGTCCACCGACGCGTCCGCGTCCAAGCCGAAACCCCAGCGCGCCGAGGCTTCGTTGACCGCCTTCCGGGCAGCGCGCCGGTCCAGGAAGCCGAAGCGCCGAGGTTCTGCGCCCATGACGCAGTCCTCCCACACCGAGAAACCGTTCACGAGGCGCGGGTGCTGGCGGAGCATACCGATGCCGGCGTCCAGGGCGTCGGAGACGGAGGAGAAGCGCCGCTCCTCCCCGTCCAGGCGCAGGATGCCCGCGCTCGGCTCCAGGAGCCCTGAGAGCACGTGCATGAGCGTGGACTTTCCCGCGCCGTTCTCGCCAACGATCGCATGGATCTCCCCCGCCCGGAGGTCGAAGTCGGCGCCCGAGAGCGCCTCCACCCCGTTCGCGGCGAAGAATTTGCGGATGCCGGCGAGTTCGATCATGACCTTACTTCCCGGCTTGGCCCAGCTTAAGCTTACCGGTCTTGAGCGCATCCACGAGGTCGGCTTGCTTTTTGCGGAGCGCTTCGGGTACCGCGGCGACGTAGGCCGGATCGTCCTGGACGAAGTCGACGTAGCCGTCGGCCACGCCGACGATCTCCGCCTTCCCGAAGGGGAGCTTTCCTGAGAGATAGCGCTTGGTCGCTTCGTAGGCCGCCAGGTCCTGCCGGAGGATGGCGCTGCCGATCACCGTGCCGGGCCGCACCGCGTAGCCGTTCACGTCGAACCAGACCACGGACGCCTTGGCGTCCGCGGCGGCCTGCACGACGCCCTGGTTGGCCCCGCCCGCGATGGCGAGGATGACGGAAGCGCCTTCCCGGATCATCGCCGCGGCGAGCTCGCCGCCCTTGGCCGCGTCGTACCAGTTGCCGACCACGCGGAAGTCCACCTCGATCTTGGGATCCGCGGCGCGGGCGCCGTCGCGGTAGGAGGGCAGGATGACGCCGTTCATGGCCGGATACTCCTGGCCCGCCACGAGGCCGATCTTCGTGGAGGGCTTCCCGCCGAGCCCCGCCTGGGCCGCTAAGCCCGCGATGTGGCCGGCGAGGTAGGCCTGCTCTCGCTGGTCGTAGCGGAGGGTGTAAATCTTCGGATTGCCGGCGAGTTCGCCGTCCAGGAGCAGGAAGGCCTGGGTGGGGAATTTCGCGGACACCGCCGCGCAGATGGCGGGGATGGCTGGGTTGGAGCTCACGATGAGGCCGTAGGTCCCGCTCGCAGCGAGCGAAGTGAGCTTGGCCTCCCATTCGGCCTGGTTGAAGCCGCCTTCGACCACCTTAACTTGGGCGCCGGCGGCCGCTCCTGAGGCTTCGCCCGCGGCCTTTTGCACCCCGGCGACGAGCATCTCGTAGATGGGGCTGCCGGAAACCACCCCGGGTACGAAGACGGCGATGGACGCCGCCTTGGCCGAGCCGGTGTCGGCGCCGGAAGCGGCGTCGGCGCCGGAAGCGGCGCCTGCGGCGGAAGAGTCGGCGCCGCCCGAGGCGAACGCGGCGGGAGCCGCGATGACGACCGCGGCGGCGATAATCGAAACGAAACGACGGGAAACGCGCATGAGGGCCTCCGAAAAGCGGATCTTTTTCCGGGGCCAAAAAAATAGCCCCGGATCGGGATCCAGGGCGTTCGATGCGGGAGATGCACGGGCGTACGGGAAGATCCGGCCGGAACTCTTCCCCGCGCTCGATTTTCTTCCATCCGGACTATACCGTCGGCACCGGAATCTCACCGGTTCAGTCCACGGAACGCCGTCAGGCGTTACGCGAAGTCGCGGGCTTTAACCGCCGGTAGGGAATCACGCGTACGCGCTCACCCGACCCTGAAAATCTCGCTGTCGATAAAAGAATACCGAACCGCGGTACGATCGTCAACAGGCGTCGGCCGCGGGGCCAGCCGCGGGGCCGGCAGCGGCGCAGGCCGAGGCCAGGCCCCGCGATAGGCCGGCCCCGGTCGCGGCGATCGGTGGACCAAGGGCGGAAAGGCGGCTATATTCGAAGCATGATCGGCTTCCTCATCAAGAAGACCTTTTTCGACCTTTGGGACAACCTGTTCAGGATCGCCCTGGTGAACCTCGGTTTCATCCTTTCCGCCGCCGTTCCCATTTTGGTGCCGACCTTCTTCGTCGGCGTCCCGCCCCTCGCCCTGGCCGTCATGGTCCTCGGCTCGCTCTGGTGCTTCGTGTACCTCGCCGCGGCGGCCGTTTGCGTCCGGTCGGTCTCCGACTACGGCACCTTCGGCTTCGGGGACTTCTTCGCGGCGATCAAGGACGCTTGGCCCGCCGGCCTCCTTTTCGGAGCGGCGGCCCTGCTTATGGTCCTGCTCTCCTACGTCGCGCTACCCTTCTACCTCGCCATGGAGTCGATGGTCGGCATCTTCGCGGCGGCCCTGGTCTTCTGGACGGTGGTCGTGGTTGCCCTCGCGTTCCAGTACTTCCTGCCCCTCAGGGCGCGGCTCGACCG
>JAEWSV010000148.1 GCA_023398155.1 Spirochaetota bacterium | reverse complement strand
GCGGGGATCGGATGGCCGATGATGATGTTTTCCTTGAGGCCGCGGAGCGCGTCCGTCGACCCGGCGATGGCCGCGTTCGTGAGCACCCGCGTGGTCTCCTGGAAAGACGCGGCGGAGAGGAAGGAATCGATGTTGAGCGAGGCCTTCGTGATGCCCTGGAACATGGGCCGCGCGACGGCCGGCTGGCCGCCTTCGCCGATGACCCGGCCGTTCTCCTCGTGGAAACGGTACTTGTCCACGAGCTGGCCGTAGATGAACTTGGTGTCGCCGACGGACACGATCTCCACCTTGCGCATCATCTGGCGCACGATGACGCCGATGTGCTTGTCGTTGATCGTGACGCCCTGGAGGCGATAGACCTGCTGGATTTCATCCATCAAGTAGCGCTGCAGGGCGTTCTCGCCGAGGATGTGGAGAACGTCGTGGGGGTTGATCGCTCCCACGCAGAGGAGTTCGCCAGCCTCCACCATGTCGCCGTCGCGCACCAGGAGGCGCTTAGCCATGGGGACCAGGTGCTTGAACTCCTTGCCGAAGGCGTCGCGGACCAGGATGACGCGCTTACCCTTGACGATGCCCTTGAACTGCACGGTGCCGCCCACCTGGGCGAGGACCGCGGGAACCTTGGGCTTGCGCGCCTCGAAGAGCTCGCTGACGCGGGGAAGACCGCCGGTGATGTCCATGGCCTTCGCGGATTCCTTGAGGGTTTTCGCGATGGTTCGGCCGGCGGCGATCTTCTCGCCCTCGTCCACGAGGAGGTAGGCCCCTCCGGGGAGGTAATAGGAAGCGAGCTCGTTGCCGGCCTCGTCGCCGATGATGATCTTCGGCTGCTTGGTCTCCAGCTGGAACTCGGTGATGCGCTTCTCGGTGTTACCCGTCTCTTCGTCGAGCTCTTCCTTCAGCGTAGTGCCGGGGATGATATCCTCGTAGCGCACGTAGCCGTCGGCCTCGGCGATGATCGGGTCGGCGAAGGGGTCGAAGGTCGCGATCGTGGCGTCCTTGGCGACGACCTGGCCTTTCTTAACCACTACCTCCGAACCGTTGCGGATTTCGATCTTCTGATCCTGGCCGATGAGGTAAAGCATCCCGTCCAACACCATCGCGTAAGCAATATCGGAAGAGGGGATATCTTCTTTCCCGCGCCTAATCAAGGGTTCGCCGCGGATGACGCGCTTGCCGTCCTCGACGAGCACCTCGTCCTTCGGCTCGAGCTTGTATTCCTTGAGAACCTTGTCGACGACGGCGAAACCCTTGCGGGTGAATAGCCAGTTTCCGTTCGCCATCTCGACGTGGGAACCGGCGATATCGCGCATGTAGACCGGATACTTGAGGTAGGTCCGGTTCTCTTCCGAGCCCTTCGTGGCCGCGCCGCCGATATGGAAGGTACGCATCGTGAGCTGCGTACCCGGCTGGCCGATGGACTGGGCCGCGATGATGCCGACCGCCTCGCCGATCTCGACGGTGCGGTTCGTGGCGAGGTTGCGTCCGTAGCACTTGCGGCAGACGCCGTGCTTGGCTTCGCAGGTGAGGACCGTGCGGATACGCACTTCCTCGACCCCCGCGTCCTCGATCGCGTCGGCGATCTCCTCTGTGATCTCCTCGTTCACGTCGACGATGATCTCGCCGGTGATCGGGTGCTTCACGCGCTCCAAGGTGTAACGGCCGACGATGCGGTCGCGGAGAGGCTCGATGACGTCTTCGCCGTCCTTGATGGCGGAATACGGCGTACCGTTAATGGTGCCGCAATCGTTCACGTTGATGACGACGTCCTGAGCGATATCCACGAGGCGGCGGGTGAGGTAACCGGCGTCTGCCGTCTTCAAGGCGGTGTCCGACAGACCCTTTCGGGCGCCGTTCGTGGAGATGAAGAACTCGATGACGGAGAGGCCCTCTTTGAAGTTGGACCGGATCGGGAGCTCGATGATGTCGCCGGAGGGCTTGGCCATGAGGCCGCGCATGCCCGCGACCTGACGGATCTGGTTGCGGCTACCGCGCGCGCCGGAGTTGGCCATCATGTAGATGGAGTTGAATCCGCCGCGGTCCGCTTCGAGGGTCTTCATCATGATGTTGGTGAGATCCTCGTTCGTCTTGGACCACACCTCGACGACGCGGTTATAACGCTCGTCCTGGGTGATGTGTCCCTGGCGGTACTGCTTCATGATCGACTCGACCTCTTTGTTGGCCTTGTCGATCATCTCCGGCTTCTCCTTCGGGACGACGATGTCGTCCACCGAGATGGTGGCACCGAAGACGGTGGCGTACTTGTAGCCAGTAGCCTTGATCGCGTCGAGCATGCGGACCGTGATCCACGGCCCCTTATTCTTGAACACGTACTCGATGAGGGCCTTGAGCTCCTTGTCGCGGAGTTCGTAGTTGAGGTACGGAACCTCGGCGGGCAATTCCTCGTTGAAGACGAGGCGGCCCGCGGTGGTCTCGAGCAAGCCGTCCTCGCCGACCACCGTCTCCACGTCGTTCTTGCTCCAGATCGGCCGCTTGGGAACGCGTAGCTTGATGAGCGCTTCCCACTCGAGCGACTTGGACTCCACCGCCATGAGGACTTCTTCCATGGAAGAATAGCGGCGGCCTTCGCCCTTGACCCCCTTCTTCACCTTGGTGAGGAAGTTGATGCCGAGGACCATGTCCTGGGACGGGAAAACGATGGTCTTGCCGTT
>JAEWSV010000182.1 GCA_023398155.1 Spirochaetota bacterium | reverse complement strand
CGATTTCTCTTTTCTTGAGCACTTCCCGCTCCGCCTGGGTACGCGCCATCTGGGCCTCGAGGTCGGCGATACGGTTCCGAGCTTCCGCCGCCTGCTCGCGGACGAGGGCGGCCAGCTTAACGCCTTCAGCTCCGTCCGCGGCCAGGCTTTCCGCCGCGGCGAATTTCTTGCCGGCGAAGGCTACGAAATCCAGTACGTCCTCATTGAGCGCTTCGGCGAGTTCTATCCGCGACTCGCGAGCTGCGATCTGGGCGAAGAGTTCCCGGTTACGCAAGACGGCGCGTACGCGGGCGAGGACCTCGGAGAAGTTGTACGGCTTCGTGATGTAGTCGTCCACGCCGAGTTCGAATCCTTCGACCTTGTCCTTCACGTCGTCCATGGCGGAAAACATGATGATGGGGATGTCGCGGAATTCCTTATAGTCTTCGGAATTCTTGAGGGTTTTGGTCACTTCCCAACCGGACATCTTGGGCATGATGTTATCGAGGATGATGAGATCGGGGGCGAATCGCCGGACCTTCTCCAACGCCTCGACTCCGTTCTCGGCCTTTTCCACGGAAAAACCAAGCTTCGAGAGCATCACGTCGAAGAACTCGAGGTTGATCTGCTCGTCGTCCACAATGAGTATCTTCTTTCGTGAATCCATATAGTTCCTTCCTTACCTGGACGTCCGTCCCGTTGGCGTCATTCTCCTACGGTCGCCGTCCCTTGTCAATCTAAGACCGCGGCGCTAACGCTCGGCGGAAATGCGTCTAGAGATCGAGAAAACGATACCTCCCGCAAGCGAAACGGCGGCGGCGCCCACGAACAAGAGAGCCAAGAAATCTCCGAAACGGGTATAGAGGGTCGCCTTGCCCGTATACACCGGGACGTCGACCGTTAGCTGTAGCTCTGCGAAGGGTTCGGCCATCGCAATGACGCGACCGTTCGGATCGACGGCGCAGGTCTGGCCAGAAGCGGTAGCCCGGACCAGCGAACGTCGATTCTCTACTGCCCGGAATACCGCCATCGTGGCATGTTGCATCTGGCAGGGCAGGCTCGCGGCCCAGGCGTCGTTCGTGAGGTTCACGATGAGTTCGGCCCCGCCCCTAACGAATCGGCGCGAAAGGTAGCCGAAGGTATCCTCGAAGCAGATCGGCGTGGAGAACTTCACTCCTGCGGCCTCGAACACCGTCGCTTCGGTGCCCTTCTTCCAAAAGTGCGTATCGGCGTTCTTCAAGGCCCGGTACACCGCGGGAAGCTGCTTCTCGTACGGGAAGTGTTCGGTGAAGGGCACCAGATGGAGTTTCCGATAAATGGCCCGCTCCGCTCCGCGTTCGAGCAGGATCACGGCGTTATAATCCACGCGGTCCCAGACGCCGACCGCGTTAACCTCCTTCCTTCCGTCGTCGTTCCCGATCACGAAGGGGACTTCCGAAGTGGAGAGAAAATCGAGGAGTTCTTTGACGAGTTCGTACGACTCGGCATCGTCCCGGTACGTGGAATGCCAATAGATGCGCGGGACGAAAGCCGTCTCCGACCATACGACGAGGTCCGGCTTCTTCTCCTGGGCGAGGGCTTCCTCCGAAAGGCGCCGCAGCACTCGGAAATTCTGACGGTACGCCTCTATGCCGCCCCGCCATGGATCGGTGTTCGGCTGGACGAGCGCTATCCTCCGGGTCGGAGAAGCCGAATAGTCGACGGGAGACGCGAAACCGTAGACGAGCGCGGCGACGAGCGCGACGGCCCATGCGAATGCCGGAAGGCGCTCCGCGCGGAAAAAAAAACGGAGTCCGCCGATTCCATCGCGGAGGGCCGCGGCGAGATACGCCGAAGGAAAGACCACGATGGCCGAAACGCCCCAGACCCCGAAGATATCGGCGATCTGGATCACCGGCAGCAACTTCCACTGGGAATAGCCTGAAATCCCGTACGCGTAACCGAGGAACCCCTTGGTGCGCAGGTATTCGTAGGCCATCCAGAGCAACCATTGCACCAAGTAGCCGCGCCGAGGGAACAGGCGATCCGCGAGCTTGAGCAGTGGAAACAGGACGGCGAAATAGGTGAGGTAGATACAGCCGACGATGAGTCCGGCCAAGGGATGGAAGACGCTCAGCCAGTAATTATAGAGGCCGTATGCGGCATACCCATAAAAAGCGCCCCAAAAGAAAGAACCGGGAAAGGAAGCGCGACGGACCGCCCAAAAGACGGGAACGAATGCGATCCAGGCAAGAAAAGGAAGGCCTTCAGAAAAAAAAGGATTAGGAAAGGAAGCGGCGAAGAGAACGGATGCGAGGACCAACGCGAGCGCTATGGCTCCAGGCCCGCCGATCGAGCGCCAACCGCCGGAAAACCGCCGATTTACGGCTGGCCACCGACCGAGAGCCGGCTTCATGCACCGTCCCCGTCGCCCTCCGAGCCCCCATCGGTGCTCGTGATGTTCCAAACGTCCTGCTTGAGTTCTTTTCCCGGCCTGAACGCGGCGACGCCGTGAGCGCCGACCGAGACGGGCTCGCCCGTTTTGGGATTGCGCGCCTTCTTCCGCCCCTTACGAACGCGGATCTCGAACGTGCCGAAACCGCGTAACTCCACTACGCGTCCATCGGTCAATGCGGCTTTGATCTCATCGATGAAGAGATCGATCACCGCATGGATGTCCTTTCGATTCGTCCCCGTTTTCTCGAAGACAGAATCGATGATGTCGGCTTTCGTAAGCTTATTTCCGGCCATCCCCACCTCGTCTTACCGCGAATGGAAACTACAGCCGCGCGACGTTCCTCAAGGAAAAGCCGGCGGCCGATCGCAAAGAAGCGCGGGCGTACCTAAGAGCGGGCCGCCGCGAGGGCGTTGTACAAGCGCTGCATGCGGGACTTCTTGCGGGAAGCCGCGTTTTTCTTGACGATGCCTTTCCGGGCGGCGCTGTCGAGCTTCTTAATCATGTCCGCGAGCGACGCCTGAGACTCCGCCGCATCTTTCTTCTGAACGGACGCGACGAACCTCTTGACGCTCGTGCGCACCGCACTCTTCGCGGCCTTATTGCGGAGCCTTCGCTCCTCGCTCTGCCGATAGCGCTTCTCAGCGGACGACTTCTTACCAGCCAAAAGAAAACCCCCAATTACACGTAACCGTGTGCCGTGTTCAATGAATTTCGGCTCCCTACCCTATCAGATCGACTCGTGCCTGTCAATGCGCAACGCAGCAAATTCTTTCAGTGGAAGGGCTTTACGCGTCCCGATCCAAATACGGGGCGATGAAAAAAAGCGACCGGAGGCCGCGTGCGGCTCCGGTCGGTTTTCCGCTTTCAGGCCGCGCTCTCCGCGCGAGGGCTCAGCCTTATTTGAAGTCGGAGGGACGACGCTCGGTTCGCTTACACTTCTCGCACTCGGCGACATTCTTGACCTTGCCGTTCTCGAAGAGCGTCTTCATCTTGATTTCGCCGCCGCAGGAGCAGAAGAATTTCTGCGTCGAGCTGGTCGTACGGCTGTTCTTACTGGCCTGAGCCATGATACCTTCTCCCGCCGCGCTCATGCGGCATGCACGCTGGATTACGGTCCGCGTTGCGGACCGCCGCTCCGCATAAAGTACAATGCGGCGCGGTCGGCTGTCAACCGCGCCTCGCTCATGGTCTTGCGCAAGGGTATCGCTTTCCTTTATGGTAATCTATAGCTTTTGATCCAGAGGTTCATGCACATGAGGATTACGACACGCGGCAGGTACGCGCTCAGGGCTTCGCTTGCCATGGCTCGACTCGGCAAGGACGGTTCGACCGTCTCCATCAGGGAGCTATCCGAGCACGAAAGCATTTCCCCCGTCTTCCTCGAGCAGATTTTCTACAAGCTGCGGAAGGCGGGCCTCGTGGACTCCGTCCGCGGTCCCGGAGGGGGCTTCCGTTTCGCGCGCCCTCTGGATGAACTCACCGTGAAGGCCGTGCTCGACGCCGCGGAGGAAGGGCTTTCGCTCGCTCCGTGTAGCGGAGAGGGGGCTACCTGCGAAAACATGAACGATTGCGTCTCGTACTCGATTTGGGCCGAGGCGACGGCCATGGTAAATGAGTACTTCGCCGGGATGACGATCGCTTCGCTCCTGGAAAAGTATAAATCCCGCTTCAAGGACCCCACCCCGGCCTGTCCGGACTGAAACGGGATACGCCGCCTGGAGGACCCATGCAAAGGAAAACAAGCGACGGCGCGGCCTACTCGCAGATAGTCGACGCCTTCAAGAATAGCCGCGACGGCGCGACCATCGCGGACGTCGTCTCCCGCACCGCTCTTCCCATCGAGAAGGTCAAGGAACTGGTAAGCGCGGCCGCCGACGAGTACGGAGCTCGTCTGCGGGTGACGGAATCCGGCGAGATCCTCTATTCTTTCCCGGACGGGTTCAAGAGCCGTTACCGCGGATTCCGGGCGACGGCCAAACGCGTCCTCTCGGCGATCGGCAAGGGAGCCGTCGCCGTAGGGACCGCCGCCTTCAAAGTCTGGATAGTGGTCATGCTCGTCGGGTACTTCCTGCTCTTTATGGCCATCGCCCTCGTAGCCCTCGTGGCGTCCGTAGCGGTATCCTCGTCAAGCTCGAGCGACGAGCGGTCCTCCTCGCGGCGCGGCGGCGGGCTCGGCGGACTCTACCTCGTCTCCCACATCTTCGACCTCGTCATCCGCATCTGGTTCTATTCCGAACTCACCAAGTCGATGGACGGCTACGCCTACGGCCGACGCGGATACGCGACGAAGCCCAAGCGGCGGCCGCTCAACCAGGCGGTTTTCTCCTTCGTGTTCGGCGACGGGGACCCCAACGCCGACTGGGAAACGCGGGAGCGCAAGGCGGTGATCGCCTACATCCAAGCCAACCGCGGCGTGATCGCCTTGCCCGAGTTCATGGCCCTCACCGGGGCCACGGTCGCCGACGCCGAAAGTCGGATCACGTCCTATCTCGTGGAATTCGGAGGTTCTCCGGAAGCCACCGAAGACGGGACGGTCGTCTACCGCTTCGACGACCTTCTGAGACGCGCCGACCGCACGGATCGGTCCTTCGCGGGGCTCTCGGCCCCGATCAAGCGGCTCAAGTCCTTCTCCTCCAATCCGCGCAGCATGAACGGCTGGTTCATCGCCTTCAACGGCATAAACCTCGCGTTCGGAGCTTATTTCCTGAGCTGCGCGCTCGGCGTCGGCCCCATAGTCAGCCAAGCCCAGATCACGGGCGGCACCTACCTCTACGCCATCGCGCTCGCCCTCTTCTCCCCCCTCGCCGACCCCGTAGCCTTCGCCGCCCTCGGACTCGGCGTCGTACCCCTCGCCTTCGCCGCCCTCTTTTACCTGATCCCCGCGCTCCGCGCGGCTCGCGAGAAGGCTGAGAACGAGCGGATCAAGAACGAGAACCTCCGAAAGGAGGCGTACCGCCGCGTTTGGGATTCGCCCGCGAAGGCTTCGCCGTCCGACTTCGATCCGGTCTCCGCGGAATGCCGCCCGACGGACCTGGGCGCGGCCAGGGAGCGCGTCCTCAAGGAGATCGGGTCCTACGCGGTGCCCGACGTTTCCATCGCGGAAGACGGCCGCACCGTGTATTCCTTCGGCGACCTCGAGCGAGAGAAGAAGGCGCTGGAAAAGTACCGCGGATCCGTCAAGGCGGAAGATACTTCCCTCGGCGCGACCGTTTTCGACAGCCACGCCTGATCTAACCGCCGGGCCGCAGCGGGAGATTCGGCGGTCAGCCGCATCGAGACCGCAGGCCCGCCGCGGGCAGCTCAGCGGTCCAGGAAGCGTTCGACCTCAGCCTCCACGTCCGCGAACTCGGCGAAGCATCTGCGCGTCTCGGGCAGAGAGCGGAGGAAGAGTTCACCGTAGCGCTTCTTGAGCAGCCGGCCGTCGAGCACGACCACCGCGCCGTGATCGCTGGACCGGCGCATGAGCCGTCCGAATCCCTGCTTGAACTTCATGACCGCCTCGGGCAGGGAAAGGTGCATGAACGCGTTCCCGCCCCGCATCTCCAAAGCCTCGCGCCGCGCTTCGAACACCGGATCGTTCGGGCTGCGGAAGGGGAGCCTGCAGATGATGACGAGCCTGAGCGTGTTCCCCGGCGCGTCCACACCCTCCCAGAAAGAATTCGTCGCGAATAGGACGCTCGTCTCGTCCTCCAGGAAGGAGGCCAAAAGGCGGCCGCGATCGTCGTCGCCCTGCTTGAGCACGCGGAGTCCCGCCTCCTCCAATAATGGGCAGGCGACGGCGTAGGAGCTTCGGAGGGCCTCGTACGACGTGAAGAGCACGAGGGCCGAGCCACCGGCCGCCAGGATGAGCCGCGGTACCGAAGCGTTCACGAAGGCGCCGTAACGCTCTTCTTCCGGAAGGGGGGCATCGGTCGGCACGCCGAGGAGGACCGCGCTGCTATAGGGGAACGGCGAAGGGAATCGGCCGTCCAGGACGGGCTTGTCGGCCAGTTCCGCCACGCCCGAGCGGGAAAGCCAGTAGGAGAAGGAATCGGCGACGGTGAGGGTGGCGGAGACGCAGGCCACCGTACGGTTCGGCGCGAAGAGCGCGTCGCGGAGGGAAGGCGCGACATCGAGGGGCGTCGCGTTGAACAAGGCCCAGGCGTCGCCTTTGGAACTGCGCTTCCGCTCGATCCAGAAGACCTGGTCACCGCGTTCGTCGTATTCCAAGAAATGGCCGCAGACCGCGCCGATGCCCTCGATGCGCCGAAGCACGGCCTTGGCCTCCCAGACGGCCGCGTCGTCGGCGCTCGCCAGGTCGCTCGTCTCGTCTCCGATACGATCCATGAGAGCGCGCACGAGGCCCACGAGCGAGCCCACGCAGCGCCTCACCTCACTGAGGGGTTCCATGAGGATGGATC
>JAEWSV010000036.1 GCA_023398155.1 Spirochaetota bacterium | reverse complement strand
GTTTGTACTTTTCAATAGAATCTTTGGAAAAAGGAGCACCCATGCGCACGTATTCGATGAAACTGTTCGTGACGCTTTCCCTCTTCGCCTTGGCGGCCGGAACCCTCTCCGCCCAGGGAAAACCGATCGACGCCGCGGCCTTTGACGCCCTGGTGGCGAGCGGCCCGGTGGCCGACGACGCGGCCGTCGCCGCGAGCGCGTGGGCGACGGGCATCAAGAAGGCTGGCGTGCTACGCCTTGGCGCCACCCAGACCTCCAACCTTTTCTCCCTGCGGAACGAGGTGGACGGGAAGCTGCGGGGCTTTGACGCGGGCATCGCGCAGCTCGTCACCCGGTATATCCTGGGCGACTCCAGCAAGTACACCTTCGCCCAGGTCACCTCGTCCACGCGCGAGCAGGTCCTCATCAACGACCAGGTGGACATGGTCCTGGCGACCTACTCGATCACTCCGGCCCGCGCCGAGAAGATATCCTTCGCGGGGCCGTACTACACCTCCCAGGCGGGCGTGCTCGTCAAGGCCGGCAACAAGGAGATCAAGTCCTACGCCGACCTCGCGGGTAAGAGAGTCGCGACGCAGGCGGGCTCCACGGGGCCTGCCGTCCTCAAGCAGTACGCGCCCTCCGCCAAGGTCCTGGAGTTCCAGACCCACCAGGAGTGCGTCGATACCCTGAAGCAATCTCGCGTGGACGCCTACGTGATCGACTATACCCTGCTGCTCAACACCCTGAGCCAGAGCACCGGGGACTTCCAGCTCGCGGGCGCTCCCTTCGGCGCGGAGGATCCGTACGGCATCGGCCTTCCCAAGGGCTCCGACGGCGTCGCCTTCGTCAACGCGTTCCTGAAGAAGATCGAGGCCGACGGAAGGTGGGCCAAGCTCTGGACCGTTGCCATCGGACAGCGCACCGGCAACACCGACGTCCCCACCCCGCCCACGCTCAAGTAAGCGGGCGTTTCGCCGCGGCGCTTCCTTAGGTGGGGCGCCGCGGTGCATCTTGAATATCCAGAGAGAGCCGATGCGAGAATTGATCAAGCTGCTGCACGAATTCGGTCCCGACTTCCTCCGCGCCGTCCTGGTGACCTGGAAACTCACCGCGGTCTCCTTTAGCCTCGGCTTCGGCATCGCGGTGGGCCTGACCGTGTTGCGGATCCTGCCCATCCGGCCCCTAAAGGTGTCCATCGACGCGTATGTGGAATTCTTCCGCAACATTCCGAGCATCGCGCTCCTCATCATCATCGTATTCGCGCTGCCGTACCTCAACGTGGTCATCGACTACGAACCATCGGTTATCCTGACGCTCGTCCTGGTCTGTTCGGCATTCGCGACGGACAACCTCCGCTCCGGCATCAACACCGTGGACGCGGGGCAGGTGGAGGCGGCGTACAGCCTGGGCCTGAGCCGGATCAAGACGATGGTCAACATCGTGCTGCCCCAGGCGCTCCGGTCGGTCGTGCAGCCGATGACGTCCCTCTTCATCGGCCTCATGCTCTCCTCGGCCATCGCCTCCCAGGTGCCGGTTCCGGACCGCGAACTGACGGGCCTCGTGGACAAGATCAACAACGAAACCGCGTCGGGCATCCTCACCTTCGCGATCGCCTCCGTCTTCTACGTGGCGACGGGGCTTGCGATCGCGTGGGTCGGCGCGCGTATTGAAAAAAAGGTACGGGTACTGCGATGAGCGGCCGAACCGCCGAAGAGGCCCTCTTCGAAAATCCCGACGCGAAGACCGCCGCGCTCATCCGCGCCGGGACCGTGGCGGCAGTCGCGGCCCTGGTAGGCCTCGGCGTCCTCATCGTCCGCCAATTCCAGGTGGCCGGCCAGCTGGAAGCCCGCTACTGGGATTTCTTCGCCCGCGTCAGCACCTGGCGCTACCTGCTTTCCGGGCTCGCCGGAACCCTGGCGTCCGCGCTCATGGCCGCGCTCATCGCGCTGACCGTGGGGCTCGTCTTCCTGGCCGGGCGCCTCTCTCAGGTCGCGCCGGTACGGTGGCTCTCCGTCGCCTGCATCGAATTCCTCCGGGGGGTGCCGAACCTCCTGCGGATCTATTTCTGCTTCCTCATCCTGCCGCCGCTCGGAATCAAAATGAGCAGCTACTGGATGATCACCGCGCCGATAGGCCTCGGCACCGCTGCGGTGGTGGCCGAGGTGTACCGCGCGGGAGTCCTGGCCGTGCCGCGCGGCCAGAGCGAAGCCGCGGCGAGCCTTTCCCTGAGCCGCTTCCAGACCTTCATCTACATCGTGTTTCCCCAGGCGCTACGGTACGTCGTGCCGTCCCTGGTGGCCCAACTCGTCATCGTCGTGAAGGACACCACCTTCGGCTACGTCGTGACGTACGCTGAGCTTATGCAGAACGCGAAGGTCCTGGTGGCCAACTACAATTCCCTGGTGCCGGTGTACCTCATCGTCGCCCTCATCTACGGCCTGCTCAACTACGGCATAGCCCGTTTTTCCCGGGCGTTGAGCCGACGGTTCCACGCTCCTGAATCCCAAAACAAGAGAGGTTGAACGGTGATGGCCGATCGAATCCGCGTAGTCGAAGCGTGCAAGAATTTCGGGAGCCTCCAGGCGCTGCGCAAGGTGTCGCTCACGGTCAAGGCGGGGGAAACCGTCGTGGTCATCGGCCCTTCGGGCTCAGGAAAAAGCACGCTGCTGCGGAGCGTGAATCGACTGGAGGTCTTGAGCTCAGGCGATATCTGGATCGACGACGACCACGTCACGAGCCGCAACGCCGACATCCGCCGGATCCGGGAAGAGGTGGGCATGGTGTTCCAGGACTTCAACCTTTTTCCCCATCTTTCCGTCTTGAGCAACATCACGCTCTCCCCGATCAAGGTCAAGAAGACGCCGCGCTCTAAAGCCGTCGAGCGGGCCATGGAGCTCCTTGCGCGGGTCGGGCTCGCGGACAAGCGCGACGCGCTGCCGGGGGAACTTTCCGGCGGCCAGAAACAGCGGGTGGCCATCGCCCGCTCGCTGGCCATGGAGCCCAAGGTCATGCTCTTTGACGAGCCCACCTCGGCGCTCGACCCGGAGATGGTCAAGGAAGTCCTGGACGTCATGCTCGCCCTGGCCGAAGGCGGTATGACCATGATGGTCGTCACCCACGAGATGGGATTCGCCAAGGCCGCCGCCGACCGGGTGGTATTCATGGACCAGGGCGAGATCATCGAATCCGGCACGCCGCAGGAACTCTTTTCTTCGCCGAAGAACGAACGGACCGCCAAGTTTTTGGAGCATATACTGTAAGTGAACAGTTCGGGATTGGGGCTGGGCATTAAAGCATGGGAGGAAAGATCGCTACCATCCTCGCGGCCGCGCTTTCCGTTACGTACCGATTATATACTCCGCTTTCGTCACCTGTATGCCCATCTCGTTCGGTTTCCTGTCTGTGGGAATAAAGCCGTTCGATAGGTACATGTTCTTCAGGTAGGTCCTATGTTCATCAAAATCCAGCCTGAGGAACCGCTTGCCCTTGGCTCCGGCGTACGCTTGAACCCATCGCAAGATTCGTCCTGAATATCCTTTGCCGCAGTACTCGTTCTTGATGACGAATTTGTGGAAATAGTACGCGTTATCCGCTTTGTTCTCGGGCCAGTATCTGCCGTCGTATTCTATGAGGATGAATCCGCCGATTATTTCGCCGTCCTTGACGGCGACGTAATAATCCGGATCGAGGTACTTCTTCTTGAGGCTTTCCCTCGTGAACAGCGACTCGTCCCACATAGGGGTGCCGCGTTCCCGTAGCCGCCTGACTTTGTCCAAGTAGATATCCATCAAGGAGTCGATCTCGCGATCCTCGGCTTTTCGTATATCGAAGTCCGTTTCCATACCTGATCCTTTGGGTCTCGCCGATCGCCTTTAAACGCGCTATTCCAGGCGAAGCTCCATTATCCGCAGCGCCCGTCTCTTCAGTTTTGCGATCTTCTTTTCGACCGCCGCCTGCTCTTCCGGGATGTTGTCGCGCAGGCGAAGCACCAAGACGATGAAAAAGAACGCCGGATAAAGTGCCTTGTCTTCGTTCCGTTTCAGCCTTCTCCGCAAGTAGCGCCGCGGATAAATCAGCCGGAATAGTCCTTCGATTAATTCATCGATCGCTCGTTTATCCTGGGGCGAGACGCCGTACTTGAGGAGGTAATACGTACGCGCGATGTCGAACATCGGGTTCCCGCGGAAGGCCGTCAGCCAATCGATCACCCATAGGGTTTTTCCGCCGTCGACCATTACGTTCTCCGGATGGTAATCGCCGTGGCACAAGAAGTCGGCATCGGTCGCCTTGATGAAAGCGCACGCCAGGTTTTTTTCCTCATCGGTGAGCGGGGATGACGCCTTGACGCATTCTTCAAGGAATTCGCTTCCGCTTACGAGTTCGGGCATGCGGATGCGGTTTATCGATTCGTGGAGGACCGTGAAATCTTCCAGTATTTCCGCGATCCTCAGCGGATTTTCGCCCAGATGCTGCGCGAGCAGTTTCCCGTATATTCGTTGGTAGACGATCGCGTTCTTGCCTTCGATTTCCGTCAGCTCCACCGCCTGCGGCATGCGGTCAAATCGTACGTTTATCGCGCGATGATTGTCGTATTCCAATTTGACGATGCCGACCGGAAACCCGTCGTTGAATAGCTTGGCGACCCGCGCTGCCTCCAGTTCCACGAATTGGGCCGTTCTTCCGAAACCTACTACTTTCATTTCTTCATCCTTCAATTCGTATCTGTAGACGGGCGGCGTCGTCATTCGCCGATATAGCGGTTTTCTATCCACTCCGTGAGTTTTCGCACGTGGATTTCCGGAAAAGCGAGCTTATTGATGGCCGCGGCGTCCCTGGCGATTCTGGTGAAGAAGTCTCTATTAGCCACGAGAGCGCCCATGATGCTTTCTTTTCCGTATCGGCTAAACAGCGACTCAAGGCCATCGCGAAGCGAAGCGTCGATCCATTGCTCCAGATGGCGCCCGTTGTAGTATGTTGGGTACTCCTTCCCATGAATGGAGCGCTCGTACCATTCGAGCATCGTCAACGTCCTTGTCTTCAAGTATCCGTTGACGCACTGCAGCGCGACCCAATATTCGCCCCGCATGCATTTCTTGAACGCCCACAGGTAGTGAAAGTAAAAATCGTTTACGACATTGTCGTACACGGCTTGCGTAGGAAAAGAAAAAGCGTTCTTGTTCGAAATAATGCTCTTGAAGCGCGAACGCGCGTCTTCTTTATCGATCAACGATCTCATGGTCGCATGGCAGATCTCGTTCAAGATTGGAAAGGCGCTATCGCCGGAAAGCAACTTTGCCTTGTCCACCAAGACGAAGTCTACGTCAAGGCCATTCTTGAAGACGCATCGTCTTTCCCAATAGTTCAAATCCGGAGCCGATTCAGTGAACGTCATCCAGACTTCATCGATCGAACCCAACCATTCTTCTTCGCGGAAGTATGCGGCGGCGTTATCCGAAACCACTAGCAGGTCGATGTCGGAATACTCGTCATCGCGGTTGCCTTCGTTCGAGCTCGATCCTATCAATCCTAGATAGGATATGTCGTCGCGGTCATTGCAGAACTCGATTATTCTTGATAATAGCGCCGTGTTTTCTCGCGTCAAATTGATAACCCGCTATATGATTAATTGGTGAAGCGGATATGGGGGGAGTATACCATGACCTCCTTTCTACCGCGGCGCGAACCCTTCGATCTTTTTCCAGCGCCAGTCGAAATAGCCGTACCAGGCTATGCCGCCGGCCGGGTCGATGAGCATGGCGTCGGGTAGTTTATAGCCGCACGGATCGTTCACCCTTCCCGTTTGGAGCGGGGAAGCGAGGGAGGCGGCGAAGCGGGCGGCGTCGAAGGTCTGCGCCCTCAGGGAAAGGAGGCCGACGAGTCGGCTCGGCCGTTCGGGGTCGCTTTGGACGAAGAGGAGGCCGCCCTCCGCCGTCGTCGTTCCGCTTTCCGTCTTGATAGCATAGCGGGACTTTTCCCAAACGAGGGGCAGCGAGGGAAGGATCCGCGCGAGGGGCGGGCAGTCGGCGGGATTACCGACGAAGAGCCTGGAGTAATCCCCGCTTTCGTCGCGGCGCTTCTCCGCCTCGACGTCGCTCATCGCCTCTACCGCGACGATGCCTTCGAAGGCCGTGACGAGCGCGCGGGCGATCTCCTCGTTTTCGGCCGCGGAGGCGCGCCGCTTCGTGCCGTAGACCGCGCGGATGGGGCCCTCGAAGAGGGCGGCTATGCCCGCGCCGTTGTTCGCTACCGTTCTCGTATCTGCCGCGGCGGCGCGGAAGCGATCCTTCGGCCCGAGTTCGAATCTCGCGGTCTTGCCCGAGTCGGCCGTCAGGCTGAACCCGTCCGCCAGGATCAGGATCCGCCCGCCCTTGGCCAGGCCGGGATGGCGCAGGTCCAGCTCGAAGGCCGAGACGTTGTCGGTCTCCACCGAGACGCGGCGCTCGTCGACGACGCGGCAGTCGAGCCCCGCCGTCTTCCGGTTGTCCTGGATGCCGAGGATCGAAGCCCAGGCGGCCTTTCCGGTCCGGGCCATGGTCGTCCGGATCATCAGGGAAGCAGGCCAGGGATTGCGCTTCAAAGGCCTGAACCAGTCCAAGAGCCTGCCCGGACCGCCGTCTTCCGTCCACGCGGCGAAGGCCGAGTGCCCTACGCCCTCCATCAAATCGAACTTCGCGTCGGCCCCCTTGGAAGCGAGGAGGGCGACGGCCGTCTGGTCCGGCTGATAGGGAACGACCGTATCCTGGTCGCCGTGCACCGCGAGGACCGGAATCCCGGCGATATTTTCCAAGATGTCCACGCTCGTCCAACCGGCGAAGGGCGCGATCGCCGCGAAACGCCAGGGATGCAGCTGGGCGAGCCGCCAGGTTCCGAAGCCGCCCATCGACGAACCGGTCAAATAGATTCGATCGGGGTCGACCCCGTAGCGCGCGGAGACGAGGTCGATGACGTCGAGCACGTCCCGTTCTCCCGCGCCGACGTAGGCGAGGTCCCCTCGGCCGAAGGGGGAGACGATGATCAGGTCGCGAGGAGCCGCCGCCGCCAGGGCCGCCGCTTGATCCCAGTCGTTTCCCGTAGCGCCGTGGAGCGTCACTACGAGGCCGTAGCGTTTTTCAGGATCGTACCCTTCGGGAAGGTAGAGGGAGTAGGGCTGGACGCTGCCGTCCAGGGAGGAAACGTAGGCGTACCGTCGGAGGCCCTCGAGATGCCGACCGGCGAAACCTGAGGTCATCTCTTCTATCTGCGCGAGGGCCGCGGCCGCCTTGTTGTAGCCGCCCAGGGAAGAAGGAAGGGTTCCCTCCACGGAATCGGCGAGGAACTCCAAGGTCGCCGCGAGTTCGGTCCGCGCCGGTTCCTCGGCCTTCGCTGCGGCCGCTGCGGTCCGTGCCGTATCGGCGGCGGATCGGACCAGGGCGGCCGCGTCGCCGAGGACGACGGTCTCGTCGCGGGACGGGATGCCGGCGAAGCCGCCCAGCCCCACCGCCCGCAGGGTAGCTACACCGGAAAGCCCGGCCGGCGCTCGCAGGGAGAAACGTTCGCCGATGCGCGCAACGGCCTGAGCGCGCACCTCTCCCTTAAGGTCGACGAGCTCGATGCGCGCCTCCCCGTCGGGACAGGAGGCCGGCGTCGCAGCCAGCGTTCCCGTTATGGAGGAAGCGAGCGGAGAGACGTGGAAATCCGGGTACGCGGCGAGGGATTGGAGCGGGACTCCTTCTCCCGTCATCGGGTCCATCCGCACGAGGAATCCCCAATCGCCCTCGCCCTGTTCCACCTTCACGAGCAGCTCGTTGGCGCCCTCTTTCAATTGGACGACGACCGCGTCTTCGCCGGGCGTGAGGGCCCGCCTGACGTGCCGCGTGAACGCGAGCTCGCCGTTGAGCCATATCTTGACGCCGTCGTCCGATCCGACCTTGAGCTCCACGCGGCGGCTTCCCTTGGACTGGACCGTCCGGTGGGCGTAGGCGACCGCGTAGGACGATGGGCCGAATTCCGCGAGGAAATCGATGCCGCCGTAGCCGTCGGTATCCTTGACGCCGTCCGCGGCCTCGTTCCAAATAGCCCCCTGCTTTCCGCTCGCGAGGAAGGGCGAGGCGGCCGTCTCCGAAACATCGGATCCCGCTTCGGCGCTTTCGGCGAGGTAGTCGCGATCCAGGGCATCCTCGAGACCCGAAAGCCCCGCGGCGGGGAAGGGCCCGGCTATCCTCCAGGTCGATTCCGCCTGGACGGAAATCGCCTCCATCTTCTCGCCGATCCGGCAGGCCGAAAGCGCGGCCGCAGCCGAGGCCACGGTCACGGCCGCCAAGACGGCCGCTCGTAAGAAGATCCGCGCCGCGCATCGCGTCGTGGCGCGCGCCGCGCGTTGCGTCTCGCTACGCGCCGCGATCCGCGCCGCGTCATGCGCCGTTCGGCGGAGCCTGTCATCTTCTTTCATCGCGTACCTCCTCCGATTCGGCATCGCGAGCCGCGCGCTCCGCGCGCGCCGCCACTCGTTCGGCCATCCTGCGCTGCATCTCGAAGCTGCGCGACTCGCGTTCGGGATCGGCGGCCGGTTCTTCCGGTCGCTGAGAGACGCGGGAAAGTTCGGCGTCGGATTTCTGCTTGGACCACCACGTCGAGCCGGCGACGAGGGCCCGCTCGAGTTGGCCGGCCATAGTGCTGCGTAGGAAGAGGTCGGCGAGCAGAAGGAAGGCCGCCGCGATGAGGAAGAACGGCCTTAGGGACCGGTTCTCCCAGCTGGTCCGCTCGGGCGGCACCCGGAGGAGATCGGCGGAAAGCAATTCTCCGCCGTTCGCCGAAGCGATGAGCGAGAGGGCCGCGGGATCGGGTCCCGGATTCGGCGATTCCGAGCGGCTTTCCGACCAAACCCACGAAAAGCCGCTCGCCCGCGAGAGCGGATCGAAAAGGTCGATGCCGAAGAGGCCGGAGCCGCGCAAGGGAGCGAAGCCCTCGTAACGGCCGGGAGCCGTCTCCACGAAACCGAAGGAGCCGCCCTCTCCCTGGACTTTCCCGACCAGGCGCAGGGACGATAGGCTGCGCCGATCGGGGCCCACGGCGTCGACGATGAGGCGGACTCCCCCCGCTTCGGCGACGGCGCGGGGCCTGAGGCTGCCGTCCGGCGCCGCGCGGGCCACCGAGCGCAGGGCTTGGCCCCATAGGCGGTTATAGACGGGAAGCGACGACCAGGCGGAAAGCCAGCGGCGCCCGGAGTCCGCGGTGAAGACCGCGACCTTCCCGTTGCCGTATCTCCACGAGACGAGGAGCGGGTCCCAGCCCTGATCCTCGGCGGGGGACGCCGCCCGCGCTTCGATCTCTATGGAGGCGTGGGGCTTGGGCGTCGTGAGCAGGTACCCGCCGAGGCGGGGAAGGTTCCGGCCGAGCCCTTCGACCAGGGAAGAGGAGGAGACGATCCTCGTCTCGATCCTCCCTTCTTGGATGAGTTCCCGCGTCATCCGTATCGCCTCCTCGTCGATGACGGTGGGAATCCTGTCCGCTTGCGCTCGGTAGTACGTGCCGCCGCACCTGGCCGCCAAATCCCGAAGAAGCTCTTCGTTGACGGTATCGCCGATGGCGATGGTGGAGGCGCTCGCGCCCGCCGCGACGAGCTTAGAGG
>JAEWSV010000176.1 GCA_023398155.1 Spirochaetota bacterium | reverse complement strand
CTCATCGACCGGCCCATGCGTCCCCTCTTCGACAAGCGCTTCGGCCGCGATATCCAGGTCGTTCCGACCACGATTTCCGCCGATATGGTCAACCCGCCGGACATGCTCGCCATCGTCGCGGCCTCGGCGGCGGTCGTCATATCCGATATCCCCTTCGCCGGCCCCATCGCCGGCGTCCGCATCTGCGCTGTCGGCGAAGAGCTCATCCTCAATCCGACCTACGACCAGATCGAGAAGTCCCGCCTGGAAATCGTCGTCGCCGGCACGAAAGACGGCATCACGATGGTGGAAGGCGGCGCCAAGGAAGTCGACGAGGATCTCATGATCGCCGCGCTCGAGAAGGCGCGCGTCTTCATCGGCGAGCTCTGCGACCTTCAGCTCAAGCTCCGTGAGATCGCCGGGAAAGAGAAGCTCCCCCTGACCGAAAGCAAGATCGTCCTGGAAAACAAAGACGCGATGAAAGCCGCGGCGTATCCGCGTCTGCAGGTCGCCTGCTTCGTCAAGGGCAAGCACGAGAGGGGCGACGCGATCCATGCCGTGAAGGCAGACCTCGCGTCGGCCTACGCGGAGCAGCTCAAGGACGCGATGCAGAAGAAACTCTTCGATGCCCTCTTCGAGGACATGGAGTACGAGATCCTGCGTTCGTCCATACTGGACAAGGGCGTCCGCGTCGACGGCCGCGGCACCGAAGATATCCGCGCGATCACCTGTGAAGTCGGCGTGCTCGCGCGGACCCACGGTTCCGCCCTGTTCACCCGCGGCGAGACCCAAGCCCTCGCGGTCACCACCCTCGGAACCGTATTCGACGAGCAGATCTTCGATGACATCGAAGGAGACAAGCGTCAGCATTTCCTCCTCCATTACAACTTCCCGCCGTACTCGGTCGGTGAAGTCGGTCGTATGGGCACCGGCCGTCGCGAAATAGGCCACGGCAACCTGGCCCGCAGAAGCCTTGAGGCTATGGTCCCTTCAAAGGAAGAATTCCCGTATACGGTGCGGGTGGTCTCCGAGATCTTGGAATCCAACGGTTCGTCCTCCATGGCTTCCGTTTGCGGCGGAACCTTGGCGATGCTCCATGCGGGCGTGCCGATGAAGAAGCCTGTCGCGGGTATCGCGATGGGCCTCATCACCGAAGGCGATCGCTACGCGGTGCTTTCCGACATCCTCGGCGAAGAAGACCACCTCGGCGACATGGACTTCAAGGTCGCGGGCACCGAAGAAGGCATCACCGGTTTCCAGATGGACATCAAGATCGCGGGCGTCAGCCCAGAGGTTATGCGGAAGGCCATGGATCAGGCCAAACGCGGGCGGCTCCACATCCTTTCCATCATGAACCAGACTCTCGCCAAGCCGTCCGAAAAGATCAGCGAGTTCGCTCCCAAGATCGTGTCGATGAAGATCGATCCCGAGAAGCTCGGAATGCTCATCGGACCGGGCGGCAAGAACATCAAGGCCCTCTGCGAGCAATTCTCGGTCACCATCAACACCGAGAACGACGGAACGGTCACCATCTACGGCAAGACCGCGAAGAACGCCGAGGACGCCAAGGATGCCGTCAAGGGAGTCGTGGAAGATCCCGAGGTCGGCCGCGTATACGACGGAGTGGTCAAGCGCATCATGGACTTCGGAGCCTTCGTCGAGATCCTGCCGGGCAAAGAAGGCCTGTGCCATATTTCCAAGCTGTCCCGCCAGCGGATCGCGAGCGTCACCGACGTCGTGAAGGAAGGACAACGCATCCCCGTGAAGCTCCTCGAAGTGGACAAGATGGGCCGGCTCAACCTATCCTACATCGACGCGATCGATCCGAACGGCGGCGGCGATGAGGACAGCAGGCCACCCCGTCGCGACGACGACCATCGGCGGGACCGGAGCCGCGGTTGATTTCGAGTTTCGAAATCGGCGGGGAGTCACGTCTCCTCGTCGATCAGGCGGCCGCGGCGGAAGTCGCGGCCGTCGGCTTTTGGTACCGGCTCGGATCGCGCGACGAGGCGCCGGAAGAAGCGGGCTCGACGCACTTCATCGAGCATATGCTCTTCAAGGGAACCGGTAGCCGGGACGCTTTTTCCATAGCGCGGGAGATAGACCGGCTCGGCGGCTCGATCAACGCGTTCACGGAGCGGGAATGCATGGCCCTCCATGCGGTAGTGCCCGCCGAAGGATTTGAGACCGCCCTGGCCATTCTCGCGGACCTCGTGACGGATTCCCTCTTTGACGCCGAGGAGTTCGAACGCGAACGGGTCGTCATCGAGAACGAGATCATCGCCGCCGATGACGATCCCGAGGAAGCGGCTTCCGACGCGTTCGCGGAGCGTCTTTGGCCCGGCCATTTTCTCGCGCGCAAGATCGGCGGCGAAGTACGGGATGTCCGAGCCCTGGGCAGGGAAGGCGTATATAGCCGCTACCTCGATCGTTTCCGCGGACTTCCTTCCCTCATCGCTGCCGCGGGCGGAGTGGAGGGGGAACGTGTCCGAGACGCGGTCGCTGCCGCGTTCGCAGGAGCGCACGGGGGAAAACGGAGCGAAACGCCGCGGCGACGCGCGCCGCCACTGCCGAAGAGCTCGGGAGAATCGTTTCGTCGTTCTCCCCAGAAACAAGTGCAAACCTTCTGCGCCTTCCAGGCGGAAGGCCCTATTCCTTCTTCGGAATACTACGCACTCGAAGTCGCGAACGCGGCGATCGGAGAATCCATGGGCTCCCGCCTGTTTCAGGAATTGCGCGAACGACGCGGATTGTGTTATTCGGTTTTTAGCGCTCCGAGCCTCATGGAGGACGCCTCGCTCTTCGGCATTTACGCGACCGCCTCCAAGGAAACCGCGGCGCCTCTCGTCGATGCCCTCGGCGAAGAATTGGCGCGCATCGTGCAGACGGGTCTGGAAGCGGAAGAAATAGCCGACGCGAAGGCACATATCCGCGGTAGCATGAAGATCGCCGCGGCGGATACCGAGTACCGCATGCGGAGGCTTGCCCGCCAGGCCCTCTACGGCGCTCCGACCCTTTCTACCGCCGAGGCCGATGCTTGCGTAGCCAAAGTCGACGCCGCGGCGGCCAATGAGGCGATGCGGCGGTTTTTCGTCCATGCGCCGACTTTTTACGGGGTAGGGGGCCGGGCTGCGGAAAAGTCGTTTTCGGGTTCCGCTCGAAGGGCCCTGGACCGAATGACCGCGCTCGGAATGAAGGTGGTGGACTGATGGAAATCGGTGATCCGATCGTAACCCTCGTTCGCATTGATCCGGCCGCGCGGCTTCCCGCCTACGCCACGGCCGGCGCCGCGGGCGCCGACTTATCCGCGCGTATCGATGAGCCCCTCTCTATTCCGCCGCTCGAGCGAGCACTCGTCTCCACGGGATTAAAGATCGAGCTGCCGGAAGGTTACGAGGCCCAGGTCCGGCCGCGGTCCGGCTTAGCGGCGAAGCACGGGGTGACGGTTCTCAATGCTCCGGGGACGATCGATTCCGACTATCGCGGTGAACTCAAGGTAATCCTGGTCAATCTCGGCTCGGAGCCGTTTACGCTCTCGGACGGAGATCGGATCGCCCAGCTCGTCGTCGCTCCGGTATCGCGCGCCCGCTTCGTAGATTCAGCTTCCGTGACGCCTTCCGATCGCGGAAGCGGCGGTTTCGGTTCCACGGGGGTATGATGCCGACGCGTCGAAGGATGAACGCCGTTCCCTGGACGCTTTTCCGTTATATCGCTGAAGAAACGGCCTTTTCGTTCTTCGTCGCCTTCCTTTTCTTTTTTTTCATTTTTTTCGTCAACCAACTGCTGCTCATGGCGGAAGAGATCTTGTCCAAGCACGTACCGCCGTCCCAAGTAGCCCTGCTCATCCTCTATTCCTTGCCGGCGATCGTCGCCATGGCTTCGCCCTTCGCGTCCCTAGTCGGGACCCTCATGGCGATCGGACGGATATCGTCCGACAATGAGATACTCGTCATGCGGTCTTCCGGTCTCCCGTATCGCTCAGTCTATGCGCCCGTGATAGCCGTCGGCATCGCGGTTTCACTTATCTCGTTCTTCGCTAACGACGTATTGCTCCCCGTGGGCACCCTCGAATTCGGTAAGTTGTATCGACGCCTATTGCTCACAACGCCGGCGATGGAGCTCGAGTCCGATTCCGTCAAGCGCTTCAACAACACGGTCCTCGTGATGGGCGCGGTGAACGAACGTACGATCGACGAGCTCCTCATCTTCGATCGAACGTCTTCAGGAGAGCGACGCGTCATCGCCGCGACCGATGCGCGCCTGGAAGAAGAAGGCGATGCCGCGCTCACCCTCGACCTCTTCGATGCGTTCGTCCACACGGCCAAGGAAAACGTACGGACCGACTTCGATTACGCGCTCGCGGATAAAATCCGGTATTCCATCAAACAGCAGGATCTCATTCAGTCGGTAGGACCTCCGGGACCCCGTGAGATGAGTTCCATGGACGTCGGCCGGGAGATACGTAAGAAGGAAGCTACGGTCGCGGCGAAAGCGGAAGAAAAGAGGAACCGCGCGTTCACCGCCGCGCTCACTTTGGAAAAGGCCTTGCGAGCCGGACCGCGGGATTCCGCATGGAACGAACGGGCTTCCGCGGCCACCCGGCTTACCCAGGAGAAGGAGCTCATCGACGAAGCCTTGAAGGACCGTTCGCTCCGCGTCTTTAGGCTAGAGTATTTCAAGAAGTTTTCAGTCCCCTTCGGGGCGCTATCCTTCGTATTCCTCGCGACGCCGCTCGGCCTTTTCGCGCGAAAGAGCGGTCAATCGGTGGGGTTCGGAGTCGGCCTCATCATCGCGGTCATATACTGGACCCTGCTCATCGGAGGCCAGACGCTCGGAGTCCGCCTCGGTTACTCCCCGTTCTGGGCTATGTGGCTACCCAATATAGCCGCGGTCACCTTCGGCATCCTCATCGGGATCATGAGACTCGTGCTATGACCCTGGACCGCTATTTACTCCGCCATTTCGCGCCGGTATTCGCGGCGGGAATGGTATTCTTCGTCTTACTGCTTGAGCTCATCGACCTTTTCGCCAACCTCTGGCGTTATCTCGCCTACGATGCCGCCGCGTCCGATATCCTGCGCGTCGCGCTACTCTACATGCCGAAGTGCGCCTCGTATGCCCTGCCCGTCGCTTTGCTGTTCGCCGCCGCGTACGTCTTCGGCGACCTCTACGCGCGAAACGAGTTGACCGTCGTATTCTCTTCCGGCGTGCCCTTGGCTCGGCTTTCCCTCGGCTTCCTGCTCCTCGGAACGCTGCTCTCGTTCGCATCGTTCTATTTTGAAGATCTCGTCGTCGTTCCCGCTTTGAAGACGAAGCGGGAAATCTCGCGCGTGTTGCTCCACCAGAAGCGGAGCGGAAGCGAGGCCGACGTCGTCGTGAAGTCTGGAGGCGGACGGACCGTCTATTCCGTGGATTTCTATAACGACGCGGATTCCTCGCTCAACGGAGTCTCCATCGTGGAACGGGACGGGGATGGGCGGTTCCTCTTTCTCATCACGTCGCGGCGCGCGACCTGGAACGGCATTTATTGGGATTTCGTGGATCCGGTACAGTATATGTGGACCGAAGGGAATTTGGCGGTTGTCTCGTTCAAGCATGACGGACAGTACCGCGAACGGCCCGACACATTCAGGAGGAACGCAGTCGCGGTGGAAGACTTGCGGGCGGCGGAGGCGGCGGCTTTCGTCATGGATCTCCGCGCCGCGGGACTTCCCTATGCGGGCGCGCTCGCCGATTACTACAGGCGGTACGCGTTTTCGGTGACCCCCTTGGTGGTCATGATACTCTCCGTAGCCGTGGGCGGAGGATTCCGGAAGAATGTCCTGCTCATGAGCCTTTTGATCAGCCTCATCCTGTCCGTCGTCTATTACGTCGCCCAGATGCTTTCCATGATGCTCGCGAAACTCGGATATATGCCGCCGATCGTCGGCGCATGGGCGCCTGCCGGCGTCTTCATACTAATCGGCGCCCTGCTCGTGCGCAGGGCGCGCACGTAAAGGAATCAAGCGTGACGACTACGCCCATCTTCAGAACGGTCCATAATGACGCGACGTGCCGCGCGAGAACGGGAATCATGACGCTCCCTCATGGGGACGTCGATACGCCGGTATTCATGCCCGTTGGAACCAACGGCACCGTGAAGGCCATCACCCGGGACGATTTGGAGTCGATCGGTTTCCAAATCATCCTCTCCAATACCTATCACCTCTATTTGCGGCCGGGAACCGAAGTCATCGGTAATGCGGGCGGACTTCATGAATGGATGCGCTGGCGCCGCAATATCCTCACGGATTCGGGCGGCTTTCAAGTTTTCTCGCTCGCTCCGTTCCGAAAAATTTCCGACGATGGCGTGAAGTTCCGCTCCCATATCGACGGTTCCCTCCATACGCTCACGCCCGAAAAGGTAGTCGAAATCCAGACCGTCCTCGGCAGCGACGTTCAGATGCAGCTCGACGTCTGCACCAGTTGGGGAACGGAATAC
>JAEWSV010000175.1 GCA_023398155.1 Spirochaetota bacterium | reverse complement strand
CGTCCGGCTCTGGCGGCGCCGCTTCGAAGTCGAAGACGTTCGGGATAACGACGGAGGAGAGGCCGCAGCGGTAGGACAGCTGGCGGCGGCCTTCCGTGTTGATCACGACGTGGTTGATGGAGTGGAGCCGGGGCGGGAAGGCCATGGAGAGGTAGTCCTCCACCGCGCTCATCGTGAAACGCTGACGTTCCCAGGCGAAGTCGTGATGGTGGGCGATGGTCGGGATGCCCGTCTCCGCGATGAACTCGGTAATGGCGAGACCCAGCGGGACGTGCATCGGGATTGCCAGGGCGTTCTCTATGATGAGGATATCGATCCGGAACGTTTCCACGAAATCGTAGAGGGCGCGCTTCAGGCGGAACCGGATGGCTTGGATCTCTCCCGTAAGGCCTTCGCCCCGGGCGGTGGCGCCGAAGCAGCGCTCCTGGATCTCCGCCACCACGGGGTGGCCGAAGAATGCCTCCGGTACGACCATGGACCGGGCGGCTTCCCAATCGGACTGGCCCGAGAAGAAGAAGCAGTCGTACCCCATACGGTCCAACACGGCGCACCACTTGCGGGTTTCCATGGAGACGCCGTCGGTCCCCTGGAAACGCGTGGAGACGAAACCGATCCGTTGAATCGTGGCGGCCCTGGTCAGATACATGGCGCCTCCTTTTTCTCCGTGACTCTCGCGGACCGCGGGGCGGTCAGTCTTTCCCTTTCTTCGCGACTTTGTCGTTCCCCGGCCGCGCTATGAGGCGATAGAGCGCCGGCAGCAGGCCGACCTTGCCGAAGAGGAGCCAGAAGAGGAGGGCCGCGAGGGCGAGGATCGGTATGCCGAACACCACGAGGCCGACGATGAAGGCGACTAGGGTGGAGAAGAAGCCCCCCGTCCGGCGGAGCACGTCGCCGATGCGCTCCCAAAGCGTGGGCTCCACGCTCTTCACTTGGGCCGCGGGGAGGACGAATTCTACGTTGACGGTCGAGAAGTCGACGAGGTCGGAGAGGCGCTTGAATTGGCCGCCCAGGCCGTCGATCTCGTTCTGGAGGTCGGCGAGCCGGGTCTCCACGGTCATGATGTCCTCTATCGATCGGGCCTGTTTGAGGTAGGCGCGGAGGGTGGCCATGAGCTCCCGTTTGGTCTGTAGCCGGCCCTCCAGGTCGTACCAGTGGAGGGTGACGTCTTCCGTGTTGACGTTGCGCCACAGTTCGGTTCCGAGCGGCGTGAGGCCGGAGAGCGCCGCGTCGAAGGAGCCACGCGGTATCCGTAAGGACATCGAGACGGACTCTTCGGACCGGTTGGAAGAGGCGACGTAGCCTCCGAAATCGGCGGTCAGCTTCTGGGCGGCGGCTTCGCTCGCGGCGAGGTCGCCCACGCGGAGGCGGAGGCTCGCGTTGCGCACGAGCTTGCGTTCGGCCTCAGCCGTCGGTACCGCCGCTCCCGCTCCCGCCGCGCCGTCGGCGCCCATCGCGGCGTCGGCCGCCGGCGCCGCCATAGGCGCCGGCGCGGAGCCGGCCGCTGCGAGCTTCGCGAAGGATCGCCCTCCGACCGGTCCGTCTTCCGCGAGGAGGTTCGCCTCCCGCTCCCCGGACCGGGAACAACCCGCGAATGCGGATAGGACCAAGAAGCTCAAGAAGACGGCCGTGATTCGCGTGGCGTTCATTCGTTCTCTCTCCTCGTTCAATCGGTTATTCCGTCCAGACCGAGCGCGTCGATCGCGAGCGCGTCGCGGTACGGGCCGATCACGTCGTTGACCTTAAAGGACATGCGCTTGGCCTGCCCGATCAATATATCCCGAATGTAGCCCTTCCCGTAGGCGGCGTCCTGGATCGTGTACCGGGCCGTTGCGGGAGGGACGCCGCATTCAATATACCAACGATCGGGGGATAACGTTTCAACTGCAACGAAAAAAGCCCCGCCGGCACGGAGCCAGCGGGGCGCAAGGCAGGGCGGGAGGCCCGTATTCGCGACCTCCCGTCGTCCATGGTTAGAGGGCGCGAGCCCTCCGGCTTTCTATCTTCATTCTTCATGCCTCCTTCTCCGTCCCGGCCAGGGACGAATAATGTGGGTTGCCGGCTGTGCCAACTATCGCACGGGCGGAGCCGCCACGGAAGCTACGGAACGATTCGATTCGATTTTTCCGCGAAACGGGTGTAAGGTAGTGATTGATTTTAACGGAACTCTCTATTTACACGGATTGTCGCTTCGTGTCATGATCCCGAAATCCTGCGCCAAGGAGGCCATTGAATGGATAAAATGATAATTGCCGCCCGCCGTACCCGCTCTTTCGACGCCATCGGCGCCGCCTGAGTCGCTAGGAACGAACCGTACCGCTCGTTCCTCGCCTCGGCTCATGCGGATGTGTTCCAGCCATCCCACGAGGAACGGTATGTCCTACATTAACGCAGATTCCCTTCTCCCCCCGGAACTACTTTTGGAGATCCAGAAGTACGTACAAGGCTCGCTCGTATATATCCCGCGCCCCCAAGAACGCCGACTCGGCTGGGGCTTAAAGAACGGGACCCGCGAGCTGCTCGACCGCCGCAACGCCGACATCAGGGCCGCGAAGGCCGCCGGCCGCGGCGTGGAAGATCTCGCCGACGAATACGGATTGTCTCCCGACGGTATCCGCAAGGTGCTATACGGCCGCAGGACGGCCGTGCGCCGACGGATCCCTTCGTGAGTAACGACGGGGACCGCCCGATAAGCGCAGGATACTGCGGGCGGTCCTTTTACCCTTCAGGCGGTCGCGACGGTCACGTCGTAGGCCGCCTTCGTTTTTTCTCTCCCGTGGCCGCGCGGCTCCCCCGAAGTGGGGAGGTCCCTTCGAGACCTCACGTGCCGGGCGCGGCGAGTGGTATCTCCGGCCGTTCGAGCCAGTCTTGAGCGCGCATGATGCGCAGAGGCCCGGAGGCCGTTTCCGCGCGTAGGTCGGCGACGAGCTGGACGCCGGGGATGCCGTAACGTTCTCCGAAGTACCGAAGCGCCGGGGACAGGTTCCGATCGGCGGCTTTCGCCTCCACCATGAGGAGCGGTTCGTCCTCTTCGACGAGTAAGAAATCGACCTCTTTGTGCTCTTTGGTGCGCAGGTAGCGCAGGGACCTGCGCTTTCCGTCCTGATCCTCACGTAGGGAAAGTTCCCGGTATAGCGATAGGGCCACCGCGTTCTCCAGCGTCTTTCCCTCATCCCCTCTGACCAGCCCCGTATCGAAGAAATAGATTTTCGGCTGCTGGACGAGGCTTCTCGCGATCGATCGGTGGAAGGGAAACACCCGAAAGATGATGTACAGCGCTTCGAGCACCTCGATGTAGCGTTTGACCGTATTCGGCGAAGCCCCGATATCCTCCGAAAGGCTTTGATAGCTCAAGGGGGAGGCGACCCGGTCCCGCAGGAGTTCAACCAAGAGGTTCATCGCCTTCAATTGGGTGATATTCTCAAAGTTGAGGATGTCCTCCCGTATGAGCCCGTCCAGATACTGGCGTCGCCATCGACCGGCATCGTCGTCCGTTTCGGTCAACCACGGCTCGGGGAATCCGCCGCGTAGCAGGAAATGCGACAGCGGGCGGCGCTCGTCCACACGAGCCGCCTCCGCCGGAGTGACGGGAAAGAGGCGATGGGCGAAATACCGTCCCGCCAGGCTGTCGCCTGACTGCCGGAAGGTCTCCAGCCGAGCGCTGCCGGTCACCAAAACCGACAACCTTTCGGTCCGAACGTCCCAAATACCCTTCAGATGGTTTTTCCATCCCGCCATCTTGTGTATCTCGTCCA
>JAEWSV010000608.1 GCA_023398155.1 Spirochaetota bacterium | reverse complement strand
AGTTGATCGACATGAGCTCGGGGATGGTGGCCTTGGCTCCGGCGGCGTAGCGCTCGGCGCCGGTCTGGTCCGCGATCGGTCCGGTGAAGGGCTCGAAAGCGACGGGGGTCTGCTTCATCTGCTCCAGACGCTTCATGACGAGGTCGTAGGTGCTGATCTCGCCGAGGTCGGCGGTCTTGATCTTGTGGGCCTTGAGCGGTTCGATGAACTTCGGGCTGATGGGCTCACCGAGCTTGCCGCCGAGTTCCGCGCCGCCTTCGGCGGTCAGGTAGAGGAGGTCGCCGGTCTTCCAGGTGCCCTCGCGGATGCCGGTGAGGATCTTTTCGTAGAGCGGAACCCAGTTCACGAGCTGGCCGGAGACGAGGGACTCGGGGCCCTTGTCCGCCATCGGGCTGTAGTGGCCGAAGGTATAGACGGGCTTGCCGGCCTTCGTGCTTTCCTCGCCCACTTCCACGACCGCGGCGGAGTCCTCGGTGAATGCGAGGGCGTCGGCGCCGGAGGCGATGAGGGCCTGGGCGGCTTCGCGGGCCTTGGCGGGATCGTACCAGGAGAAGATCCAGCGGACGTCGACGACGGCCTTGGGATTGGCGTCCTTGACGCCGAGGGCGTAGGCGTTGATGTGGCGGATGACCTCGGGGATCGGGAAGGCGCCGACGTAGCCGACCTTGCCGGTCTTGGTGAGGGATCCGGCCATGAGGCCGTTCAGGTAGTACATCTGATAGAGGTCGGCGAAGTAGGTGCCGACGTTCTCGCTCTGCTTGTAGCCGGAGCAATGGGCGAAGAGCTTATCGGGGAATTTCTTTCCGGCTTCGACCGTCTCGTCCATGTAGCCGAAGCTGCAGGTGAAGACGACGTCGACCTTCTCATCCTGGATGAACTGGGCGATGACCGGGGAGGCCTTACCCTCGGGAACGCTCTCGATGTACTTGGTCTCGAGCCAGGAATACTTCTTCTCGAGTTCCACGCGAGCGACGTCGTGGGCGTTCGTAAAGCCCAGGTCGCCGATCGGACCGACGTACACGAAGCCCGCTTTGAGCTTCTTTTCGCCGGAGGCGTCGGCCTCTTTCTTCTGGCAGCCGACGAACAGAGTCGCGGCGGCGAGCACGGCTAAGCCGATGATCGCTTTCTTTCCCAATCGCATCTTTTCCTCCTCAGGATGATCGCTCGCGGTTCCGAGCTGATGCTCTTGGCACTTTGTTATATCGGCCGCATGGTGGGCGGTCAAGGCGACATACTAAAAATGGAGGCGAAAGGTTTGCGATTTTCTAACTATCGTTGCCGCCGCGCGCAAAGCGGTCGATAAAAGCGAAAACGGTCGAAAACCATGCATCCGGTTCCGTCGACACGCTCTTCGCATGCCGAGCGCCGCTTACCACGAGGAGTTCCGTCGGTCCGATGCCGCTCCGCCTCCGATCCTCCGCCATCCTGACGGACATGGAGGTCGGCACGTACCGGTCGTCCGCGCCGTGGATGAGGAGGATCGGGACCGCGGTCTCCAGGATGGAGCGCTCGGGCGCGGCATCCGCGGGCCGGAAGCCGCGGAGGCGGGACAGCAGCGCGGCTACGAGGCCGGCCGCGCTGTCCGCGACGAAACGGGGGACGCCCGTTTCTTCGAGCCGCCAGTCGAGCTCCTCCGCGGCCGAACTGTACGGGCAATCGGCGACGACGGCGTCCACGGACCAATCTGCCCGCGCGGCGCCGCGGGGAGCGCCGATCGGCGCGTACTGGAGCGCGGTGGCCGCTCCCATCGATTCGCCCACCAGCACGACGGGACCTTGGCCGTGGAACCGGGAGCGGGCGGCGGCCACCACCGCGGCGAGGTCATCTTTCTCATAGAAACCGAAGGACGGGGCGCGCGAAAGGGCGCGCGGCGCGACGGAATCTCCGTGGCCCGCGAGATCATAGACGACCACGTTCCAGGCGCGCTCGTGGAAACGTCGAGCGTACCTCAGCATGCTGAACCGGCTCGCGGTGAAGCCGTGCACGAAAACGGCCGTGCCCGCTGCCGGCACCGTCGCCGAGGCAGCGGTCGCTACCGTCTCCGAGGCCGCGGCCGGCACCGCCGCAGCCCTGTCGCCCACGGCAGCCGGCAACGCGAAGGCGGCTAAATCGTAGCCGACCGGCGAACGTACGGCCAGCGGCTCCCAATCGAGGGCGAGGAAGGGTCCGATACCCGCGTCCTGTTCGAGGGCCGCGGCAAGACCCGCTTCAGGTGTATCGGGGCGGGGCCGGAACATAAGGAAGTAAGATCGGACGGAGACGGTCGCCACGACGATGGCCCAGAGCGAAGCGAAGGCGATGAGAATGCCGAGAAGGACGCGCAGTGCGTACACGAGAACCTCCGCGACGCAGTATATAGCAGTTGCGACGATACCGGGCCGCCGCGACGGGACGGAAACGAAAGCGCCCCGACCGTAGGTAGGCCGGGGCGCTGGACGGACGTTCAGGTCCGTCTCATTCGAAAAGGAAGCGGCCGTAGCCGGTATCGGCGAGGCCTTGGAACTGGATGCCCGCGGGCGCGAAGTCCTGGGCCAGCGGCGAGGTCAAGAACACCACGGGACCGGCCGCGCCGATGGTCGCGATGGACCAGTTATCGTCGGCCTTCGGACTGATCTTGCCCACCGATTCGATGTACTTGAGGATGACCTGCCGGTTCTCGTCGGGCGAGGCGAAGATGATCTTGCCGGGCCCCACGCCGGGGAAGTTGCCGCCGCCGAAGGCGCGGTAGTTGTTGGTCCCCACGACGAATTCTTGAGCGGGATCGATGGGCGCGCCCTGGAACGAGAGGCCGACGATGCGCTCGGAGGAGGCATCGCGGAGCGTACCGTCCTCGTTGTAGCGCATGGGCTTCGTCACGTCGATCTTGTAGGTCACCCCGTCGATGACGTCGAAGTTGTAGGTCGGGAACTTATCGTTGATGAGCAGTTGCTCTTCCTTGACGGCCGGATCGATCCTATTGAACTGCCCCGCGCTCATCTCGAGCCATTCCTTGATCTCCGCGCCGGTGAGCTTCACGAACGTGATGGTGTTGGAATAGACGTAGAGGTCGGCGATGTTCTTGACCGCGAGGGGACCGGCCGGAACGTTGGTGTAGTACTTGGGCCCTTGGCGGCCGCCCGCTTTGAAGGGAGCCGCGGCCGAGATGACCGGGAGGGACGCGTACGGCGTATCCTTGAGGGCCGTTGCCGCGTACCAGATCTGGGCCTCGTTGATGATCTGGATGGTGTAGGTGTCCGAGACCAGGGCGAAGAAACTGTTGAGCGGTGCGAGGAGCTCGCCCGCGCTCGGGCCGCCGGCCTCGCCGCCGCCGATGGGGGCGCGGATGTACGCCAACGCGCCTTCGTGCGCGGACGCGAGGAGCTTGGAGAGCGACTCGTCTGCGGCGAGGAGGCTCTTCTTCTCCTTGGCGTCCCAGACGGGCAGCAAGCGGGCCTGCGCGTCCACGCGCGCCCAGCCGTCGCCCTGCTTCTCCAAGACCAGGTCGATGCGGCCGAGGTTGTCGGCGAAGCTGCCCGGCATGACGACCGGCACGCCGTTGAGCGTTCCCTTGGCGAGGTCCACGCCCGTGAGCTTGGCGAAGGTCGGGCTCGGGAATTTCTGGTGGGCGTGGCCCGTGACCACGGCGTCCACGCCGCTTATCTGGGTGAGGTAGTACCCGGTGTTCTCCTCCCCGCCCTTCCGCGGGAAATCGACGATGCCCGTATGGGCCAAGAGCACGACGATGTCGGCTCCGCCCTTCTTCATCTCCGCGACCACCGCGGTCGCGGCGTCGGTGATGTCGCGGACTTCGACCTTGCCCGTGAGATGGGCCCCGTCCCAGGCGACTATCTGCGGCGGAACGAAGCTGGTCACGCCGACGGTGACCGTCTGGCCGGCGCCGTCGCGGTCCTTGAGCTCGCGCTTGAGGAGGACGTAGGGCGTGAAGTAGGGGGTCGAGGTTCCGGCCTTCATGACGTTCGCGTTAACGATGGGGAAGTCGGCGCCCGCCGTCACCTGCGCGAGATAGTCGAGGCCGAAGTTGAACTCGTGGTTGCCGAGGCCCATGACGTCGTAACCGGCGGCGTTCATGAGCGTCATGATCGGACTCGGAGAAGCGGCGGTCGGCGGATTCTTGAAAAGGTACTCTCCGAAGGGATTCCCTTGGATGTTGTCGCCGTTGTCGACGAGGAGCACGTTCTTGCCCGCCTCCCGTTCGGCCTTCACCGCAGAGGCCAGTTTTACCAGGCCGTAATGCTCCGTCGGCAGATCCGAGAAATAATCGTAGTTCAAGTAATTGTTGTGCATGTCGCTCGTCGCCAGGATGGTGAGGTCGACCGTTTGGCCGAACGCGACCGCGGCAAGGAACGAAAACAGGATGATCGCGGCCAAGCGCCGCTTCCCGATGGATTTCATGTGCATACTCCCTCCACTTTTCCCCATATGAGCCGATCCGGTCCGGACGCATGATCCGGCCTGTTCGTTTACCTAATATAATAGTTCGATGAGCCTTCCGTTTGTACGATCCGCGCAAAATCGGTTTAGTCCGCACCGATCGGTAGACGGAGGACCTCCACGGGGGTATAGTCGCCTCGTGATAACGTCACCGGTCCTTCAGTCCTACTATTACCGCGCGTTCTTCGGACGGCTCCCCTGCGGAGGCGGACGGCGCTAGCGGTATAACGCATACTGCGAGCGGCCCGTCGCCGGTCCCCCGAGGGGATCCGGCGGCGGGCCTTTTTTTATTCTCTCGCATAGGAGGCGTCATGAACGCGAGGCAAGAGGCGGAGCGGCAGCTC
>JAEWSV010000603.1 GCA_023398155.1 Spirochaetota bacterium | reverse complement strand
CGATGCGTATGGGCACGCCCTTGGCGGCGGCCTTGGCGACGACGGCCTCCACCTTGGCGCGGGAGCCGATGTTGCCCGGATTGATCCGGATCTTGGCGATGGGAAAATCGAGGCAGCGGAGGGCTATCTCGTGATCGAAATGGATATCCGCCACGAGGGGCAGGGACACGCGGGATGCGAGCTCGCCGAGGACTTCGGCCGCGGCGAGATCGGGAACCGCGAAGCGGAGGATGGAGCACCCGAGGGCGCGCAGCTTGGCGACGCGGCGGACAACGGCCTCTCCCGCCGATCCTTCCAGGTCGGACCGGGGGAGAGCGTCCTTCCACATGGTCTGTACGGCGACCGGGTACGCGCCCCCGACGAGGACGGATTCGACATGGTCGAATCCGCCGATTTTAACGACGCGGGAGGCCTGACTACGATCGCTCATGATCAATCGTCGTTAGAGCGCGCCGAAGGTGAACGCCATCACGAAAAGCGCGACGGTCTCGCAGAGGCCGACTACGGTGATGTACAAGCCGAAACCCTTTCCGGTCTCGCCGAACGCGTCGCAGCTGGAGGCTGAAGCCCTTCCCTGGGCGATGGCGGACATGCCCATTCCGAGGCCGCTCGCGAAGCCGACCGCGAGGAGAAGGAAGGGATCCTTGGTGGACTGGAGCATGCGGCTCATGAGGATGAACCCGTAGATGGTCTGCGTGAGCGGCGCGCCGGCATACGCGACGAGGAGGAAAGAGGCCGGCTTATTCTGCAGGAAATTGCGCTTCCACGCGCCGATGGCCGCTTGCCCGGCGATGCCGGCGCCGATGGCCGAACCGATTGCGGAAATACCGAGGACGAACGCTACGCCTATCATTCCGAAGTTCATGACTGCTCCTTTGAGGAAGTTTCATTCGTGGTAACCCGTTCCTTGAACGGATCGTAGGAGAATCCGGACCATTCCATACCGAGATGTCCGGAGAATTCAAGCATATTGAGCCGTACGCCGTGGACGATCACGGAGAGGACGCTGAGCAGGATGTTGATGCCGTGGCCCGCCACCAAGATGAACGCGCCGATCAGGAAGAGGGAGAACTTTCCGAGCATCGGCCCTACCATGTTGTTGATGGTCTGGCTGATCGCGAGCCCCGCGAGCCCGACCGCCCAGAGCCGGATGTACGATACGATGTCCGCGAACACGTTCACGACGCCGAGGAAGACCGACACGATATTGGCCATGCTTCCCATGACGCTCTTCACCAATCCCTTGAAGAATCCGATGCCCGATTCCCAGTTCGCGAAGAGGAAGTTGAGAGCGAACCCCACCGCGATGAAATACGGGGCATACGCAGGAATCGGGAATCTACCGGCGTTGATGACGAGGTTCAGGGCCAGGCTCAGCATGCCGACTACCATGGCCAGCTGTCCGATTTGCGCGAGGAATTTGAGCGATCCGATATCCCTCCTGATGTTCTTGAGATGCGCGATCACGAGCTGGATCGTTCCGAGATAGAAACAGAGCGTTTTTACGTTCTCACCCGAATCCGGATTCTCGTTGGAAATCCAATCGAGGTCGATGGACTTCAAGAACGATGGAAGCTTGGCCGGATCGATGCCGAACCAGCTCAAGGTCATCGTGCCCCAGAAAATCGTGAAGCCCGCGAGGACCAGGAGGAGCCGCACCGTATCAGGCACGGGTTTTCTCGCCCGCTTCGCCTTGACCGCCATGATCAGGCCGGAGAGCAGGAGGATGGATCCGTACCCGCCGTCGCCGAAGATCATGGCGAAGAAGAAGCAGAAGAACAGCAGGAACCAGGCGGAGATGTCGTATTCCCGATAGCTCGGCACGGTGCCAAGGAAGCTCAGGATCGGATCGACGAGGCGCACGAGCGGCGAATTCTTCACCTTAGTCGGCACCGCGTCGTCATCCGCGGGATCGTCGGCCAGTACGGCCCACCCGTGGGCTTTCGCGGCGGCGAGCAGCCGTCCCACGTCTTCCTCGGGGACGAAGCCGGTCAGGTGCGCGAGCGCGTGCCCTTCCGACTCGTCGGTAAGCAGTTCCATGCCGGAGCGGAGGCGTTCGAACTCGCATTCGGCAGCGATCATCGCCGCGCGGCGTTCGCACGCGTCCAGGTGGGCGGCGGCTTCCGTTAGTTCCTTCCCGATTTCTACCGAGCGGGTCTCGTATTCCCGCAGGCCCTTTTCCAAGTCGAACGTGGACCGGTCGCCGAGGGGCAGCGGAGTCGCCGCGTCGCCCAGGGAGGCCGGTACGCGGCCGTCTTCGCGGAACACGAGGCAGCGGACCATGGTCTTGGTCCGCGACACCACGAGGAGGCGCACCGATTCGCCCAGGGCCGCGTGGATCCTGACCGGAATCTCGTACGGCGCGAGGTCCACGCCCGCGGCCGCCAATTCTGCGAACCATGCGGGATCCAGCGGGCCCCAGCCCTCCAATCGGGCGAGTTCGGTTCGCAGCCGCGCGATCGCTTCCTCGGCGGTCCGCCGTTCGGCGAGCAAGCTCCCGGCGCGATCCATGAGGGCCGCGGCGTCTACCGCGTCGCCTCTCGCAGCGCCGATCGTTTGGGCTTTTTTGGTCCCGGCCTTTTTCCCCTCGGTTGAGGCGATGTCCCGGAGGACGTTGAGGATGGAATCGGCCTTAGCCTTCCGTTCCGTTAGCGCGGCGAAGTCGCCGCCCTGGCCGAGGCCGACGACCGGATGAAGGACTCCGACCTTCCGGAGTTCTACGAGGGCCGCCTTCCGCTCACGGTCAAGGACGATGAGCGTGACCTTCTTCATCGGTACTATCATTCGGCGACCCTCTCCATGCCGCGTTTTGCGATCTTGCCGCGCACGACGGCCGCGGTCTGCTGGTCGCCCAGGTAGACGCGGATCTTCTTGATGTTGCCTTTGGCCTCGGGAATCTTCACCTTCTCGAAGAGGTTGACGCGCTGGGTGGTGGTGCGCAGCTCCTTGTCGAGCCGCCGGCGTTGTTCATCCAAGGTGTCCGCTTCCAGGTCGAGCAGAAGAACTTGCGCGAGCCGTTCGACCGCCAAGTCCAGCCAGAGCGGCGTACGCTCCAAGTCGTACGCTTCTACCGCGAAATCGGCTCCCGCGAATACGGGGATCTCCACTCCGGCGATGTTACCGACCGAGGTCCGGAGTTCCGTCACGCGGAGAAGACCGGGTACGAAGACGCCCTTCTCGCCGAAGACGGCGATCCAGGACTTGAAAGCCTCGTCGATCCGCTCCTTTTCCGCGCGCAGCTCACGGATGCGGACCTCGATGGTCCTGATCTCCGTCTGAAGCTGCTGCTTCTTGAGCATCAAGGTCGGAAGGTAGCGCTGGAACATCTTCAGCTCGTCCTTCTGCTTCTTGAGCTCGTTCTTGGTCAGCTTGATCTTGGCCATGGTGGTTTCAAGCCTTCTTCGGCCAGAACTGCTCGATGAGTTCCGTCCTGAGCCCCGTCTCTTCCTTGTCGAAGCAGGAGGCCAGTATCTCCCAGCCGAGGTCCAGGGCGCGCTCGAGCGGGATGTTGACGGAAAGATCCATCATCTCCTTCTCGAACAACTCTCCGTACTTGAGGAGCTTGGCGTCCCAGTCGGACATCATGAAGCCCATCGCCTTCTTTTCAAGGGTGTCCTTATAGGCGGCGTAGAGTTTGATCATGCCGTCCATGAGCGACCGGTGGTCCGCCCGGGTTTTGCCGTTGACTTGCTGTTTAAGGCGCGAAAGGGAACCGAAGGGTTCGATGCGGCCGTTCTTGAGGTAGTACTGGCCCTCGGTGATGTAGCCCGTGTTGTCCGGCACCGGGTGGGTCACGTCGTCGCCCGGCATCGTGGTGACGCCGAGGATGGTGATGGAACCCGCCGTATCGAAGTCGACCGCCTTCTCGTAGCGGGCGGCGAGCTGGGAGTACAGGTCTCCGGGATAGCCGCGGTTGGAAGGGACCTGCTCCTGGGTTATCGCGATTTCCTTCATGGAGTCGGCGAAGTTGGTCATGTCGGTCAGGAGGACCAGGACGTCCTTTCCCTGTAGCGCGAACTTTTCCGCAACCGCGAGGGAGATGTCGGGGACCATGAGGCATTCGACCACCGGGTCGGAAGCCGTATGCACGAACATGACCGTACGGGAGAGGGCGCCGCCCTCCTCCAGGGTCTCCTTGAAGTATAGGTAGTCGTCGTACTTGAGGCCCATGCCGCCGAGTACGATGACGTCGACCTCGGCCTGCATCGCGATCCGCGCCAGGAGCTCGTTGTACGGCTCGCCGGATACCGAGAAGATCGGGAGCTTCTGCGACACCACGAGGGTGTTGAAGAGGTCGATCATCGGGATGCCGGTGCGGATCATGCGGCGCGGGATGATGCGCTTGGACGGGTTGACCGAGGGTCCGCCGATGGCGATCGCCTCGTCGCGGAGAGCCGGGCCCTTGTCGCGCGCGGAACCCGAGCCGGTAAATACGCGGCCCAGGAGATTCTCCGAGAAGGGAATCATCATGGGATGGCCCAAGAAGCGGACCTCGTCGCCCGTGGAGACGCCGCGGCCTCCCGCGAAGACCTGGAGGGATACCAGGTCGTTCTGCAGCCGGTTGACCTCCGCCAGGGAGGTGCCGAACTTCGTGTCTATT
>JAEWSV010000542.1 GCA_023398155.1 Spirochaetota bacterium | reverse complement strand
GCCGTGAGCGCCGTAATCCTGGAAGCGGGAGTCCGATGGTGAAGCGGATATCGGCTCGTCTATTCATCTCATGCGCGCTCGCCTCGCTGTTCGGCGGCGTACTTCAGGCCATAGAGGTCGCGCCGTTCGCCATTCCTTCCGCTCGGCTCGCCGCGATGGGGGGAACGCACGCCGCGCTCACCGACGATTTCTCCTCGCTGTTCACGAATCCCGCGGGATTCGCCGGCGTCGAGCGGGAGCTGAGCGTCGCGGAGTTCTCCGTCTCGGTCTACGGTCCCATCTTCGAGATCGCCGACCTCGCGGGAAGCGACACCTTCGATCTATCCGGCATAGTGGGAGATAACGGTACCTTCGCCGGCTTCGATATCGGCGGTCCGCTCTCCCTCGGATGGGTCGGCAACGGTCTCGGTTTCGGCCTCTTCAACAGTTCCTCGTTGGACGGCGTCGCGACGGGCGCGGGCGTCCGCGCCTCGGCGAGCGAGGACTTCCTCGTCGTCGGCGGGTACGCCTTCCGCTTCGAACCCGCGGATGCCCACCTCGTGGACGCGGGTTTCTTGGTGAAAGGCTTCCTCAGGGGCATGATGGAGCTCGAGTCGTCCTTGCTCGCGGTCACCGACCTTTTTTCCGGGGACGTCATGGCGGACCGTCCCTTCGCGAGCGTCATGGGCTTGGGCTTCGATCTCGGTCTCCGCTATGAGTACGACCGGACGCTCGCGGTCGGCCTCGTGTGCCGCGACGTATACTCTCCGGCCCTCGTTTCGTCCTTCGCCTCGGCCTCGGATTTCTTCTCCGGCGCGCAGGCGGTCGATTCCGGTTCCAGCGGCAAGATCGATCCGAGCCTGGACTTGGGCATAGCCTACTATCCGCGGTTCGAACGGCTTGAGCGGTACGTGACGAACCTCGTCTTCCTGCTGGATTATCGGGATTTCCTGGATCTGTTCGCGCTCATCCCGCGCCATCCCATCCTCAACGTCTCCTTCGGGACGGAGGTCGTGGTTCTCGATGCGCTCAGCCTCCGGCTCGGCATCGCCGATGCCCTGCCGTGCGTCGGCTTCGGACTCGATCTCGAATTCGCCCAATTCGACTTCGCTATGCGCGGCATCGAGTTGGGACTGGACCCCGGCGTTAACCCGGTACTGGCGATGGATGTCGGACTGCTCTTCAGGTATTGACCTCGCACGCTACTTTCGGTATGCTCGCTTTCGCGGGCCGCTAGCTCAGTAGGTAGAGCAACGCCCTTTTAAGGCGTGGGTCGCCCGTTCGAACCGGGCGCGGCTCATGGATGACCGTAGATCAAAGCTCCCTTCGGGGAGCTTTTTTTTGTCTCCCGCCGACCGCCGCGCTTCTTGACACGTAACATCTGTATAGTAATATTAGGGTATGACATCGATTCTCGTGGGTACGTGCGACAACGATCGGAGCGCGGGTACCGAGTTCGGCCAAGACCCGTACCCCTTTCCGACCGTGGAACTCAACCGACCGTTCTCCGCGATGCCGACGGCTGTTGAGCTGCGGGACCGTCTCGAACGGACGGGACCTTCGCTCCTCTTCTCGGTCGCGGCGCACCGGGCTCTGACGCACGAGGTCGTCCCCGCGGCGCGGCGGGAAGGGGCGGAGGCTTTCCTGCGGGCGATCGAGCCGCTCCTGGAGACGCAGCGACTGGCCGCCGCGCTCTTCCCGTTTCCTCCGCGGTTCCTCAATACGGAAGCCAACCGCCGGTATCTATCCGCCCTGCTGGACGACTTTTCGGGCGTCCCGGTCGCGCTCGAGTTCGCCCATGCCGGGTGGTACACGAACGCCGTGGTCGATATCTGCCGCTCGCGGGAGGTAGCCATCGTTTCGGCGGATCTCCCCGACCTCCCGGGCCTCCCGCCCCTCGTGGACGTGGCCACCGCTCCGTTCGCCTATTTCCGTTGCCACGGCCGTAACGGAGCGGCGTGGGCGGGCGGGGATGCGCGCTGCGACTATTCCTACTCGGACGCGGAACTCGGGGGCCTGGCGGAGCGCGTGCGGGGTATCGCGCCTCAAGTGAAACGGGTGTTCGTTTACTTCAACAACAGCGGCATGGCCGCGGACGCGCTGAACTTCGCCGCACGCGTAACCCGCGGCGGCCGTATGCCATGAACGAGCGCGCGAGCGTGGTCCACCTCAACGTCGTCGGGTTTCCCTCCGCCGTCGCCGCCGCCAGGGATCCCGCGATCGCCGATCGTCCCTTCGTCGTGGCGGGGAAGGCCGCCGCGCGGGCCGTGGTCCTGGACGTTTCGCGGCGGGCGGTCGAAGCGGGTTTGGAGCGCGGTATGCCGCTCGCCGCGGCCGAGCGGCGCGTGCGGGATCTCCTCGTCTTGCCGCCCGATCCCGCCTCTTGCGCCGCGGCGAACGCCGCGATGGAGCGGATCGCCGCGCGGTACGCGCCGATCGTGCAGAACGACGCGGGCGGCCACCTCTACCTGGACCTAGCGGGGACCACCCGCCTTTTCGGGGCGCACATCGATGTCGCCGTCCGCATCAAGAATGAAATAGTCGAGGCCGTCGGGGTCACGCCGGCCCTCGGCGTGGCCAGGAACAAGCTCGTGGCGAAGATCGCCACGCGGAGCATACGCCCCGAGGGCATCGCGCTCATACGGGCCGGGGAGGAAACGGCCTTCCTGGATACGCAATCCGCGCTTATCCTTCCCGGCGTGGGAGCGGCGGTGGCGCGGGCCCTATCGGTCGTGGGGCTCTTTTCCATCGGGGAGATCGCGGCCCTCTCGGATTCGGAAGCGCTCGCGTTCCTCGGCAAGCGGGGCTTGGCGCTGCGGGACGCGGCGAGGGGAGTGGATGCCGCGCCGGTCGTCCAGGGAAGGCTCGCCGAGCGCGTCATCCGCCGCCGCCTGGAGTTCGCCGGTGATGTCCTGGACGCCTCGGTCATCCGCGGCGGCTTGGTCGCGGCGGCGGAGGACGCGGGTTTGGAGCTGCGCAAGGCGCTCCTCGCCGCTTCGCGCGTCCGCGTGTCGGTATCGTACGCCGACGGGGTGCGGACCGAAGCGGAGGTGCGGGCGGGGAGCCCGCTCGCCTTGGATTCCGAGCTCATCGCCGCGGCGAGCCGCGCCTACGCGAAGGCCGGGGAGCGAAGGGTGCGCGTCCGCGGCCTTTCCTGTTTCCTCTCGGGCCTCTCTCCGGCCGGAAGGGAGCTCGACCTCTTCATCCCGGAGGCTTCCCTCCGTCAGGAGCGCATTCAGGCCGCGGTGGATGCCGCGCGGCGGCGCTATGGACCCTCCGCGGTCACCCGCGCGGTCTCCCTCTCCGCCACGGCTCCGTACGAAGGCTCCGCCTCCGCCGTGGTCGCCGCTTTCATGGGAAGCGACGTCGGTGCGTAGCCGGCTGGGCCTCCGATCCGCCTATTCGCTCCTCTACGGAGTGCGGAGGCCCGAGGATATCATCGCGCGCGCCGCCGAGTACGGGGCCGCCGCCGTCGCGATCACGGACCGCGACGGCCTCTACGGCGTGCACGAGGGGAAGGAAGCCGCGGCGGAAGCCAAGGTGCGTCTCGTCATCGGCGCTGAATTGACGGTTCCCACGCCGGAGCCGCGGGAGGCGGGCGATCCGCGCGGCATGCCGAGAAAGCGCGGGAAAGCGCAGAGCGTCTTCGCCTTCGTGAAGAACCGCGCGGGCTTCGGACGGCTCTGCGAAATCCTGAGCGCCGCCAAGCGGGCCGCGGGCGCCGATCCCGCCTCGTTCGATCTCCTCTCGGCGCTCCGCGCGGATTCGGGCGGCCTCATCCTGGCCTCCGGCAGGCCGGAGGTCCTCTCCGCGCTCGCGGGCCGCGTCCCTTCCCTCTATGCCGCACTTACCCCGCATTCGCTCGGCGCGGCCCCTTCCGCGCGAAGGCTCGGTATCCCCCTCGCGGCCCTCGACGACGCGACCTTCCTGGATACCGACGATTGGGCCGTCCACTCGGTACTCCGCGCCGTCGCCCTCGGCAAGACCGTCGGAACCCTCGCCGAGGGGGATCGCGCCGCGGCCGACGCCGAGCGCTTCCTGCCGGCCGCCGAGGCGGAACGGCGCCTCGCCGCTTGGCCCGAAGCCATCCGCGCCGCGGACGATATCGCCGCCGCGTGCGCCTTCGAGAAAATATTCGACGGCTACGTCTTCCCCGGCTACGGAGGCGAGGAAGGCCTTTCACCCGCTGAGATGCTCCGGCGGCGCGTGATGGAGGGGGCGGAGAAACGGTACGGAGAACTCACCGACGTCCATCGCGCCCGCATCGATAAGGAGCTCGGCGTCATCGAAAAGAAAGGCTTCGCGCCGTATTTCCTCGTGATGGACGACATCGTCGCCATGACGAGCCGGACTTGCGGACGCGGCTCGGGGGCCGCCTCCATCGTCTCGTACGCGCTCTCCATCACGAACGTGGACCCCGTCAAGTACGACCTCTACTTCGAGCGTTTCCTCAACATGGCGCGGCCGGATCCTCCGGACATCGACGTGGACTTCGCGTGGGACGAGCGCGACGAGCTCATACGGCGCGTGATCGAGCGGTTCGGCAGGGATCGCTGCGCCCGCGTGGCGAACCACAATACGTTCAGGCCCCGCTCGGCGCTCCGCGAGACCGCCAAGGCTTACGGGCTCGCGGAGGGGGAGATAGCCCGTATGGAGCGGAGCGTCTTCGCGCTGGCCGAAGGGGCGGAGACCGCGGATCCCGTGTGGACCGAGGTCTTCTCCCTCGCGCGGCGGATCGAGGGCTTGCCGCGCGGGCTCTCCATGCACTGCGGAGGCCTCGTCATCGCGCCCGGCCCCATCGACCGGTACGCGCCGATCGAATCCTCCGCGGAAGGCTTTCCGCTCCTCGCCTGGGAGAAGGAGGGGACGGAGGCCGCGGGGCTCGTGAAGATCGACCTGCTCGGGAACCGTTCCCTCGCCGTGATCCGCGACGCCCTGGCGAACTTGGAGGAGGAGGGCATCCTCATCGATCCCTTCTCCTGGAGGCCGGCGGAGGACGAGGCGACGATAGCGGCCTTGGCCCGCGGCGATTCGCTCGGCGTTTTCTACATAGAGTCGCCCGCGATGCGGCAACTGCAGAAGAAGACGGGAAGGGGCGACTTCGATCACATCGTCATCCACAGCTCGCTCATCCGGCCGGCGGCGAACAAGTTCATAGCCGAATACGTGCGGCGCCTCAAGGGCGGCGCTTGGAAGCCCCTCCACCCGCTCTTGGAAGACGGCCTGCGGGAGACTTTCGGCATCCTCTGCTATCAGGAGGACGTCTCCAAGACGGCCATCGCGCTCGCCGGTTTTGATGAGGTCGACGCGGACCGGCTGAGGAAGGTGATCGCCAAAAAATCGAAGGGCGGGAAGCTCGCCGAGTACGAGGATCGCTTCCGCGCGGGCTGCGCGGCGAAGGGCGTGGACGGGAAGGTCGTGGACGAGGTCTGGCCGATGATGCTTTCTTTCGACGGCTACTCCTTCTGCAAGCCGCACTCGGCCTCCTACGCGATGGTTTCCTTCCAATCGGCCTGGCTCCGCGTCCATCATCCCGCCGCCTTCATGGCGGCGGTACTCACCAACCAGGGCGGGTACTACCGTCCCCAAGCCTACATCAGCGAAGCGCGGCGTATGGGCCTCAGCGTCGTCGGTCCGGACGTCAACCGGAGCCGCCTTCCCTATCGCGGCGAGGGAGGCTGCCTCGTGGTCGGTCTCATGGCCATCGCGAAGCTCTCGCAGAAAGCCCGGGAGGCTATCGTGGCCGAGAGGGAAAGGCGCGGATCCTACGCCGATCTCGCCGACTTCTCCCGCCGCTGCGGAGCCCTCCTTTCGCGGGAGGATATCCTGTCCCTCGTCGCCGCGGGAGCCTTCGATTCGTTCGCGCCGGGCGCGAGCCGGGCGGCCCACGCCCGCGTCCTCCTCGTAGAGTCCATGAGGTCCGATCGGTCGGGAACGGGCCAGGAGGAGCTGTTCTCTCCGGCGTCCCCCGGTCCGAAACTGCGTCCTCCCGATGCGAGCGCGAAGCGGACGAGGAACGAACTCAGGGAGGAATTCGCCGCGCTCGGTTTCCTCCGTTCCCGCCATCCCCTCGTGTTCTGGGCCGACGCGATCATGCGCCTCAATCGGATCCGGGCCGTCGACTTAAGCGCGCATGTCGGGACGAAGGTCGCGCTCGTGGGTTGGCAAATCACGCGGAAGGAAGTGTGGACGTCGAAGGACCTTCCGATGGTCTTCGTGAGCTTCGAGGACGAGACCGCGCTCTACGAGACGGTGCTGTTTCCGGAGGCGTACGAGAGGCACTGGCGGCTTTTGCTCGATACCCGCCCGCTCCTCCTGTGGGGAACGGTGGCGGACGACGAGGGCGCCCTCAGCGTGGAGGTCGAACGGATGCGGCCGCTTGAAGGCGCTGATATCTAAAGGAGGGCGGAAGCCGGCGGGGGATGCCGGGGCGTCAGGCGGCGGGCCGTTCAGGCGCCGAGCGCGGCGAGGATGGCGCGGAGCGCGCTCTCGCACGCGCGGGGAAAGGAGAGGGTCTTGAGGCGGGATTTCTCGCCCGCGGCGAGGAGGACCGCGCTCTTCGCGCAGCCCGCCGCCTTGGCGAGGGCGGCGCGGAGCTCGAGGTTCGCCTTGCCGTCCTCGGGCGCAGCGGCGATGCGCACGCGGAGGCGACCGTCCTTGAGGTCGGCGATCTCGGTGCGAGAAGCGGAAGGTACGGCCTTTACGTCCAGGAGGACGCGGTCGCCCGAAAGCCGGAGCGGAATTCCCGTCACCGTCCTCCTCCCGGGAGCCAGCGCGGCTCGCCGATTTCCCATTCGTACGACAATAGGCCGTCTCCGCTTTCCGCCGGCCGAACCGCCACGTTGGCGAGGTAGGCCGGCCGAAACGGCGGCATCGCCGCGCCTTCGGGCAAGTCGGGGAGCGTTCCGTCCGCGGGTAGGCC
>JAEWSV010000531.1 GCA_023398155.1 Spirochaetota bacterium | reverse complement strand
CTTCAAGCATTATCGGTACGACGCCCGCGACGCGGAAAGCTTATCCAACGATATCGTCAACGCGATGATTGAGGATGACGCCGGCGCCATTTGGATCGCGACGAACGAAGGCCTCTGCCGATATGACGAGCGGACCGACCGGTTCGCCCGCATTGACGGCGGCGAAGGCAGCGACGGTCCGCTCGCGGACATGACCGTATGCGCCCTCGCCCAAGATCGGCAGGGCCGGTACTGGTACGGGTACTTCCGTAAGGGCTTGGAGCGTTATGATCCGCGTACGGGGGAACGACGCCGCTTCGGCCGCGACGCCGCCTATCCCGCGAGCCTCAGCGATAACCTCGTGTACTGCATCCTCGTGGATTCCAGGGAACGCGTCTGGATCGGCACGAACGGCGGACTCAATCGGTTCGTTCCGGCCCAGGACGGCTTCATCCGCTACAAGCACAGCGACGACGATCCCACCTCGTTGCCGAGCGATTCCGTGCGCTCCATCTTGGAGGACTCCGCGGGCCGGCTCTGGTTCGGGACGGCCTCGGGCGGCCTGTCCTTGCTGGATACCGATACCGGCCGTTTCACCAACGTGCTCAAGGAAGACGGGCTGAGCGACGATTCGATCCTCTCCATCCAGGAAGACAAGCTCGGCAGGCTCTGGCTCGGAACCGCCGACGGGCTCTGCCTCTACGATCCTCGGACACGCGAAATCAAGCGCCTGGACCTCCAGGACGGGCTGCAGGGGTGGGAGTTCACGAACGCGAGCTTCAAGAACGCGGCCGGAGAGCTCTTTTTCGGCGGGACCGAGGGGCTCAACCGGATCACCGACCCCGATCTCCGCCGCGACAAGTACGCGCCGCCGGTCCGCATCACCTCGTTCAAGGTATTCGATCGGGAGGTCGACCTCGGCCGTGACCCGGCGGACGTCAGGCGTATCGACCTGTCGCCTCGGGAGAATTTCGTCTCCATCGAATTCGCCGCATTGGACTACCACGATCCCAAGTCGAATCGTTATCTCTACATGCTGGAAGGTTTCGATAAGACGTGGATCGATCCGGGGACCAGGCGATACGCGAATTACACCAATCTGCCCGGCGGTAATTACCAGTTCCGCGTCAAGGCGAGCAATAGCCGCGGTGTTTGGAACGAGGCGGGCGCGGTGCTCACCCTCCGCGTATCGCCCCCGTTCTGGGTGACGCCCGCGGCCTTCGTGCTGTACGCCGTGCTCGCGCTGGCCCTATTCGGCGCGCTGACCGCCTGGTCGGGACGCGGTCAGCGCCTCCGTCTTTCCGAGGCGGAACTCGCTGAACGCCGCCGCATCGAGGCCGACCTCCAAGCCGCCAAGAACGCCGCCGAGGCCGCGAACCTGGCGAAGAGCGAGTTCCTCGCGAGCCTCAGCCACGAGATCCGCACTCCGATGAACGCGGTGCTCGGGTACGCGGGAATCCTGGCCGAGTCCATGGAAGGCGATCCCCGCAAGCAGCTCGTGGAGACGGTGGAGCGCAGCGGCCGCAACCTCCTCGTGCTCCTGAACGACGCCCTGGACCTATCCCGCATTGAGGCGGGAAAGACGCCGACGCGTCGGGCCCCGATCGCGATGAGCACCGTCGTCGCCGAGCTCGTGGATATGTTCCGCCTCCGCGCGGAACAGAAAGGGCTCACCCTCTATGCCACCGTCGATGCCGCCGTGCCCGAATACGTGCTCGGCGACGAGACGAAGGTGCGCCAGATCCTCGTCAACCTGGTCGGCAACGCCGTGAAATTCACCGAGCGGGGTCAGGTCTCCATCCGCGTGGACGCGGTACCGGCTCCGGCCTCCGCGCAGTCCGCGGACGTGGAGGCGCGCACCACCCTCATCCTCCGCGTGGAGGATACGGGACCCGGCCTGGACGAGGCGAGCCGCGAGCGCATTTTCGATGCCTTTTACCAGGAACCGCGGACCGGCGCGCTGTACGGGGGATCCGGGCTCGGGCTCTCCATCGTGAAGCGGCTCGCTGAGGGGCTCGGCGGCTCGGTGAACGTTCGGAGCAACGCGGAGGGAGGCGCCACCTTCTGGGTGATCCTCCCCGGCATGGACGCCACCGTCGCATCCGCCTCCGTCGCCGGCGATGCGGGCGAACAGCGGAGATTGGACGGCGTCAAAGTACTTATCATCGAGGACGATGCCGAAAACGCCGATATCATGGAGCGCCTGCTCGGGAGCCGGGGATCCGCTGTGCGTAGGGCCGGCAGCGGCGGCGAGGGCCTCCGCCTCCTGGAATTCGCGCGCCCCGACGTGGTGCTCCTGGACCTCCGGATCCCCGCCATGGACTGCGCCGCCTTCCTCGCCATCATGCGCAAGCGGCCGGGCGCCGCGTCCATCCCCGTGATCGCGGTCACCGCGGACCTCCGCGACGAGACCTGCGCCGCGCTCGCCGAGAACGGCGTCGCCGACGTGGTGCCTAAACCCGTGAACCGGGGGCGGCTCCTGGAAGCCGTGGCGAAGGCGGCTGAGGGCGCGGGCGAGGCGACCGGAGCGGCCGCGTTTCCCTCCTGGACTAAAGCGGCCTCGGCGGGCGCCGGGCGTCTTTCCTTGGATTCGATCCGCGTCGAGCTCGGGGCGGAACGCGCGGATCGGCTCGCGGAAAAGATCGCCGCGCACCTGCTGCCGATCCTCAGGGAACGCTCGCCCGGCCTCGTGGTGGACGAATGGCTCGCCTTGGCCGAGGCCGCGGAGCGCCTCGTCGCGGATATCCCTTCCTCGGCGCTCGGCTCCTGGGCAGGCCGAATCCGCGCCGCGGCCGCGGAACTGGATTCCGATACATTGGACGCGCTCGCCGCCGAATTGAACGGTTTCGCGTGAGCGCCGGTCTTCGTCCGCTTTCGGTCAGCGGAACCGGCTCTCCAGTTCCCCCTCCCGCTCTATGGCTACTTCCGTACCGTCCTCCATGCGGGCGATGATGGTCGGCGACCGCACGAGGCCGTCCAGGTGGATGAGGGCGGGCGCGTCCTCGTCGTAATTATGTCCGATGGCGAAGTGGCAGGTGCGGAAGGCTTTTTCGTCCTCCAACATATTGCCCGTCACGGTCGCCGCGGGGTTGAGCCCGATGCCGAGTTCCCCGATGTTGCGCGCGT